>CAYPUM010000509.1:0-3114 GCA_964413545.1 uncultured Roseibacillus sp.
GACCGGGTTGATGTGGCCCCCGATCCCGATTGACCCCCTGGCGTGCAGGCGGGCTTCTCCTCCCGTTGCCCCCCGCGTGTAATGAAGCAGCCGTCCCCGATGGTGGATCAGCGAATAGGGAATCAACTGCTTGTGACCGGGATCGTCTTCCGCGGCTTCCCGGTCCATGAAAAAGTTGTTCGAGGGATCCATCAGGGCCGGAAGATACCTCCCGGTTTCAGTGCTCAGACCCTCAAAGGCGCCCAGCTCGTCGAAAAGGGCGCGGGGAATGACAAGGATTTCTTCGCCGTCGTATCGCGACATCGGGAATCCCTTAATCCGCGGCCCCGCGCGCCACAAACCCAAACCGCGCCGGACCGCCTGAAATCCGCCCCTGGCCGGCCCGTGGGCCCCGCCCATGAGCGGGTCCCCGGAAATCACCAGTCAATCCCCAGGCCGGCGGCCTTGGACCTCGCCTCCCCGGCGGCTCGCTTCACCGATCTTCAACCGTCCGGCCGCACCACGCCCAGGCCCGGCACCGCCCTGAAGTGCCGGTCGCTCGTCAAGACGTGCGCGCCTTCCCTGATCGCACACGCCGCGATCACGATGTCCGTCAGTGGGATCACCCGGCCCCTTCGATCGAGCGACCACGCCAATTGCCATGCCTCGTCCCAAAGCCGCCGGCTGGTCTGCACGTAGCGCATCACGCTGAACAGACCCTCAAGCCGGTCCCGCGCCTGCAACGATCGCACCCCCCGCAACACCTCCGCCTTCACCACCCCGCAAGTGACGAGATCCGTCAACGCATAACGGCGCAGCAGCTCCTCCATCGGATCAACCCCCCTCCGAAGGCAGTCGATGAAGACGTTGGAATCGACCAGCACCGGATGCTCTTCATTCATTCCTCCGGGGAATACGGAGTTTCAGCCGCCCGCAGACTCTCCAAGTCGTAGCCCTCGTAAACCGATTCCTTCAGTTCCTCCGCGCTCATCCCCATCCCCGCCTTCAGGACTTCCTTCAACCGCGCGCTCCGGTCCAGTTCCCGCAAGGCAAAGTTCACCGCGTCGGTCTTGGTCTCAAACTCATACCTCTTCATCACCTCCTCCAAGACGCCCTCGTCAATGTGCATCGTCATCTTCATGCCAGACAGGGTATGGCTCCATACCGGGTATGGCAAGCTCTTTTTTCCGCCCCGCCGGTTTTTGGTTAGCAAATAGTTGCTATGCTGGCGGAGTGGGTTATGGTGGTGCACCTTCCGCTGCGGGGGGGACATCATGGGACTTGAGAAGCTCACCATCAAACTGCAGGAGGCGCTGCAATCCGCGCAGCGTCTGGCGGCGAAGTCGGCTCACGCCGAGCTGAAGAGCGCGCACGTCTTGCTGGCGTTATTGCAGCAGGAGGGGGGGATCGCGGTGCCCCTCCTTGAGAAGACGGGTGTCGATTTGCCGCGGCTGAAGGCATCCGTTGGCGCGGCCCTTGATCGTGAACCGCGGGTGCAGGGCGCCACGCCGCAGCCGCAGATCAGCTACGGTCTGCGGGCCACCCTTGATGCGGCGGACGAAGTGCGCGAGGAACTGGGGGACGAGTACTTGAGCGTCGAGCACTTTCTGATGGGCGCCCTGAAGGCGGATGCGCCGGCTGGCAAGCTGCTTCGCGAAGCCGGTGTCGCCGAGCCGGCCCTGAGTCGGTCGCTCCGCGAGGTGCGCGGCGAGCAGAAGGTCACCGACGAGGCTCCCGAGGGCAAGTATCAGGCCCTCGAGAAGTACGGTGCCGACCTCACGGCGCGCGCGCGCGCCGGCAAGATCGACCCCGTCATCGGGCGCGACGAGGAGATCCGCCGGGTCCTGCAGGTGCTGTCGCGGCGCACCAAGAACAACCCGGTTCTCATAGGCGATCCCGGGACCGGCAAGACCGCCATCGTCGAGGGGCTGGCACGGCGCATTGTGAGCGGGGACGTGCCGGACTCGATGAAGAACAAGCGGATCATCGCGCTGGATCTCGGCGCCATGATCGCGGGGGCCAAGTATCGGGGCGAGTTCGAGGACCGCCTCAAGGCTTTTCTCAAGGAGGTCACGGGGGCCGAGGGGCAGATCATTCTCTTCATTGACGAGCTGCATACCATCGTGGGGGCCGGGGCCAGCGAGGGGGCGGTGGACGCCTCGAACATCCTCAAGCCGCAGCTTGCCCGCGGTGAACTCCGCACCATCGGCGCCACGACGCTCGACGAGTATCGCAAATACGTCGAGAAGGACGCCGCGCTGGAGCGACGCTTCCAGCCGGTGAGGGTCGACGAACCGTCGGTCGAGGACACCATCGCCATCCTGCGCGGCCTCAAGGAGCGCTACGAAGTGCACCACGGGGTGCGCATCCAGGACACCGCCCTCGTGGCGGCCGCCTCGCTCAGCGACCGCTATATCTCGGACCGGTTTTTGCCCGACAAGGCGGTCGACCTCGTCGACGAGGCCGGCTCGCGCCTCAAGATCGAACTCGACTCGATGCCCACCGCGATCGACCAGCTCGAGCGCCAGGTGATGCAGCTCGAGATGGAGCGGCAGGCCCTCGAAAAGGAGTCCGATCCCGCCAGCGCCTCCCGCCATGAAAAGGTGAAGGAGGAGATGGCCAACCTGCAGGAGCAGTCCGCGGGCCTCATGGCCCAGTGGCGCAACGAAAAGGAAATCATCGAGGAAGTCCGCCGCTTTCAGGAGGAGATCGAGACCCTCAAGAACGAGGCCGAGCAGGCCAAGCGCATCGGGGACCTCGCCCGCGCCTCCGAGCTGACGTATGGCAAGCTCCCGGAGGCCGAAAAGAACCTCGCCGCCGCCCAGGAGCGCCTCCAGGACCTGCAGAAAAGCGGAGCGCTGCTCAAGGAGGAAGTCACCGAAGAGGACATCGCCAAGGTGGTCTCCTCGTGGACGGGCATCCCCGTCAGCCGTCTTCAGGAAGGGGAGCGGGCCAAGCTCGTCAAGATGGAGGAGCGCCTCGGCCGGCGGGTCGTCGGCCAGCACGCCGCCATCCGGGCCGTCTCGAACGCCGTGCGGCGCGCCCGCGCCGGTCTTCAGGACGAGAACCGGCCCATTGGCTCCTTCCTGTTCCTCGGCCCGACCGGGGTGGGGAAGACCGAGCTGGCCAAGGCGC
>CAYPUM010000510.1:0-3103 GCA_964413545.1 uncultured Roseibacillus sp.
TGCGGCCGTATTTCTTCTCCGCGGCCACCATGGCCTTGCCCTCCTCGATGGTGAGGGTCATCGGCTTCTCGACGTAGACGTCCTTGCCCGCCTTCATGGCGGCAATGGCGATGGCGGCGTGCCAGTGGTCCGGGGTGGTGACGCAGACCGCGTCGATGGCGGGATTCGAGATGACCTCCTCGAACCTGGCGGTGGCCTGGACGTCGTTGAAGCCTCGCTTCTTCAGTTCGCCGGCGGCCTTGTCGAGCTGCCACTTCTTGACATCGCAGACCGCGATCGGCTGCACCTCCTTCATGCCGGCGAAGGTCTTCAGGTGGCCTCCGGAGATGAGGCCCATGCCGATGAAGCCCATGCCGATGCGATCATTCGCGCCGCGTGACTGGGCGCGCAGGATCTGGGGCGCGGCCACCACCGATCCGGCGGTGAAGAGGGAGGTCTTGAGGAAGTGACGGCGGATGGTGGGTGCGGTTTCTTTCATGACGGGATGGCTGGGAGGATGGCTGGTTTGGGCGGAAAGGAAAACCCTAATTCAATTGACAGGGAATTGCTTCTTTTTCGGGTTGGCCGCGACCGGACCGGCATTGGGCGGCTCGGGGATCGGGCGGAAGGGGGTGCGGTTGGAGGTGGATGCCTTTGGCCTCATTGGGATCCAAACGCCCAGCCCAATCGGCACAAGAAAGACTACGAGTGCTGCGGTAGGAGCTGCGGGCATCTTGTTCAATCCCCGCTCTCTTGCATCCTGCCAACCCCAGCGTCCAAGGAAGAACAGGAAGACGGTCGGTCCAACAACCAACCCGCCATCAGGTTCCGGCGTCATCAGGGTGATTGGTTGCCTGCCGGGTCGTTCGAGATTGCGAACGCCATACTGCTTCACCTCCCATCCCTCGTAGTCTGGCGCGGCGAGTGAGTTGGGACGGACTCCCAATTCCGCCTCCAGCGTGAACCCGCCACAGTTGGGGTGGCGGCATTCCAGAATCCGTCCGCCGCCATCCAAACGTTTCGAGGCGATCCATCCTTGGTTGATGATGCGTCGCAGGGCCGTGATGAGCAACTCGTACGACGATGCGGCCCTTCCTGCGACCGGGATGCGAAAGAACACCCCCGTCTGGTCGAATGGGCTGGCATTGTGCTGGGCATGGAAGCTCGCCGTCAATTCGTCGTCCGATGAGGAGCGATGGCCGATGATTCCCCCCAAGTCATTGACTCCGAAGAACAGGAGCCGGCCAGCTTCCCGTCTGCGAACGAGCGCTGCCTGGTCGTCCGGGGCACCGCCAATCAGTAGACCCGACAACCGAACCTCTGGGTATTTCGGATAGAGAATCAGGTTTGCGGACCCGAAGGCGTCACCCCCGGTGAGCCAGCGAAATCGAATTGCAGCCTTCAGTCTCGGCCCCTTGCTTCCAGCCCGCTTCGAATTGTCCGTGCTGATCGCCGAAAACGGCAGCAGGTTGATCGCGGAGAAGTCGCCCCCGAGGTAGATCTGATTCTTCGAGTTGTCGTTGCAGGAAAGCTGCTTCGCAAGGATGGTCCGGCAACCGGCATCACGGAAACGCGCGCGCAACGTATAAATGTTCATGCGATTACCTCAGTCCACTCGAGATTTTGGAAGAATCCGCTTCCGGCGGGACATAAACCGGACATAATGCCCTCGTGAGTTCCGCATCTGACCTCTTCGAGCGTGTCTGTCGCATCTTCCCCCAGTCCGAGATTGCGCAGTTCCTTGGGCGCGACGTTAGAACGATCCGGAGGTGGGAAAAAGGGCAATCGTGCGTCCCCGAACTAGCCGGAGCGAAGCTTCGTGAAATGCTGAGCCTCGGCCCGCGGGTTGCCGGGGACAGTCCGGCATACCGGTCCCGCAGACTGCCGTCCTTCGGCTTCATCGACCTCTTCGCGGGAATTGGCGGAACGCGCCTTGGCTTCGAAACCATGGGAGGCAAGTGCCTGTTCACGTCGGAGTGGGACCGCTTCGCCTGCCAGACATACCGGGCCAATCACAGCGACGATCACGAAATCAAGGGTGACATCACGGGAGTCCCTCTCGACGACATTCCAGAGCACGACGTCCTCGCAGGGGGGTTTCCCTGTCAGCCATTCAGTCTCGCGGGGGTGAGCAAGAAGAACAGTTTGGGAAGGGCCCATGGGTTCGAGGATCCGACTCAGGGCACGTTGTTCTTCAATATCGTTCAGATTTTGAAGCATCATCGCCCCTGCGCGTTCCTCCTTGAGAACGTCAAGCACCTCCAGCGTCACGACCGGGGAAACACCTTCAAGGTCATTACCCGGAAACTGCGGGAAGAGCTTGGTTACCATATCGCCTGGCGAGTGGTGGACGCCGCAAGCTTCGTGCCGCAGAAGCGAGAGCGGATCTTCATCGTCGGTTTTCGTGAACCCTCGGGATTCGACTGGGACAGCGTACCCATTCCTCCAGTCGACCGTGGACCCCGCCTTGGGGAGATCCTTCATGGGCAGCATGAGGAACCGGAAGAACCCTTCACCGGGGTATGGCGCGGACAAACCCGCGTTTTGGCCAAGTACACCCTGACCGATCACCTCTGGAACTACCTGCAGGACTACGCGAAGAAGCATCAGGCGATGGGGAACGGGTTTGGTTGCAGTGTCTTCGGTCCGCGCGACGTGGCCCGCACCCTTTCGGCCCGTTACTTCAAGGACGGCAGCGAGATCCTGATCAGCCAGCGGCGCAGGAACCCGCGGCGTCTGACCCCCCGTGAGTGCGCGCGGCTGATGGGATTCCCTGATTCGTTCAGGATTCCGGTCAGCGATACGCAAGCATACAAGCAGTTCGGCAACAGCGTGGTGGTGCCCGTCGTTGAGGCAATTGCCAGGGCGATGGTTGCCTGTCTGCGCGGGCAGCCTCTTCCGGTCGTTTCGCGCGATGAACAGCTGCGGCTGGCTGTCTAGGTCCGGCGGCGCCGGGTGCGATACGTCCCGGGTTTCTCCGCTACGCGCGCTGACCCAGTGACCGGAAGCGCCGCTTTAAGTCGCCGCTCCACCTGGCGCTGTTTCGCTTCGGTCTTGAGTTCGCACTCCCAGATCGTCACGATTTTCCAGCCCAGCTTGCGGAGGCCGGTTGCTGCCTTTTTGT
>CAYPUM010000511.1:0-3086 GCA_964413545.1 uncultured Roseibacillus sp.
AGGTTGGAAACCTGCGAGAATCCCGGCGGGTGATTGAGCTGCAGAGAGTTGGAAGCGGGGCCCGATGGTGGTGGGCGGCCGGGAAGGAATCCCGGCCGGACCCTCGCAGGTTGGAAACCTGCGAGAATCCCGGCGGGTGATTGAGCTGCAGAGAGTTGGAAGTGGGGCCCGATGGTGATGGGCGGCCGGGAAGGAATCCCGGCCGGACCCTCGCAGGTTGGAAACCTGCGCCACCTTCCTTTTGGCCTGAAGGGTTGGGCTACAGGACGGTGGTGATTGCCGTCTGGACGGAGTTGGCGAGGAAGCACTCCTGGTGGGCTTTGTCGTGGAGTTCGCGGAGTTTTTCGGGGGAGACTTCGACGCCCTCGGCGAAGGTGGTGGCGGGGTGCAGTTCGACGCGGGCGAGGACGGGCTTTCCGCTTTCGCCCTTTTCGAGGAATCCCACGGCGCGGTCGGTGTAGCTTTCGACGGTGAGATTCTGGAGCGAGCAGAAGGCGAGGAAGGTCAGCATGTGGCAGCTCGAGAGGGCCGCCACGTAGGTCTGTTCGGGGTCGGGAAGGGCTTCGTTGCCGAGGTATTCCGCCGCCGCGGAGACGGGGAGGCTCACCCCGTGGCCGAAATCGACGTGGTGGTCGCGGGAGAATTCCTTGTATCCGAACGGCTGGCCGTCGCGGTTCCAGGTCAGTGTGATGTTGTGTGCGCTCATCGGGCAGCCGTGATAGGGCGGTCGGGGGCAGATTGCGAGGTTTCAGATTTCAGATTTGAGATTTGAGATTTGAGATTTGAGATTTGAGATTTCGGATTTGAGATTGGATGGTTTCCGCGGCGAGTGTTTAGAGTTTCGGCGGTCATGGGACGTGCATTTGAGTATCGGAGGGCGGCGAAGGAGAAGCGGTGGGACAAGATGTCCAAGGTTTTTCCGAAGCTGGCGAGGAGCATCACGCTGGCGGTCCGGGAGGGCGGACCGGATCCGGACAGCAACGCCAAGTTGCGCACCGCGATTCTGAACGCCAAGGCGCAGAACATGCCCAAGGACAACATCGAGACCGCCATCAAGCGGGCCTCCGGCAAGGACACGGCCGAGATTCAGGAGGTCAACTACGAGGCCAAGGGGCCTCACGGCGTGATGTTCTTCATCGAGACCGCCACGGACAACACGAACCGCACCATCTCGAACATTCGGGCCATCATCAACAAGGCCGGGGGGCAGATGCTGCCCACCGGATCGCTGGAGTTCCTCTTTGACCGCAAGGCGGTGGTTCAGTTTGAGAAGCCCGAAGGAATGGACCTCGAGGAGGCCGAACTCGAGTTGATCGACCACGGGCTGGAAGAGCTGGAGGAGAACGAAGGGACGGTTTACGTCTACGGCGACTACACGAATTTCGGCGCCCTCTCGCACGGCTGCGAGCAGTTGGGCATCGAGATCGGGAAGGCCGGCCTGCAACGGGTCGCGAACACCCCCCAGGAACTCCCGGAAGACCAGCTCGAGGAGATCGAGGGAATCATCGACAAACTCGAGGACGACGAGGACGTGCAGGCCGTTTTCACGAACGTGGCGTGACCTGCGCGACCAAGTCGTATCCGCGGTGGTCGGTGACGGTGACTTGGGCGAACTCGCCGACGGGGAGGTGCGGGGGGACGAAGAGGCGGCCGTCGATGTCGGGGGCGTCCCACTCGGAGCGGGCGATTCCTTCCTCTTCGACGAGGACGCGCCTGGTGGTTCCGAGCTGGGACGCGTTGACTTGTGAGGCGACGGAATCGATGGCGGCCATGAGCTCGCGGCGCCGCTTCTTCATGGTCATGTGGTGGAGGTGGCCGTCGAGATTGGCGGCGCGGGTTCCCTCTTCGCGGGAGTATGAGAAGACGCCGCAGCGTTCGAAGCGGGAGTCGCGGATGAAGTCGAGGAGTTCCCGGTGGTCGGCGTCGGATTCGCCGGGGAAACCGGTGATGAAGGTGGTGCGGATGGCGAGGCCGGGAATACCGGCCCGCAGGCGGTCCAACAGATCGCGGATGTGGCGGCTGCTCGTCTTGCGCTGCATGGCGGTGAGCATGCGGTCCGAGATGTGCTGGAGGGGGATGTCGACGTAGCGGGCGACCTTCGGGCAGCCGGCGATGGTGGCGATCAGTTCGTCGGACCAGTGCGCGGGGTGGGTGTAGAGGAGGCGGACCCAGAAGTCGCCGTCGAGGGCGTCGAGGGCGCGGAGCAGGGTGGCGAGGGACTCCCCGCGGGAGGAGTCCACCCCGGGAGCGATCCTTGCGCGGGTGCCAGGGCCGGCCCGGCGGTCCATGCCGAAGCAGGTCGTGTCCTGCGAGATGAGATTCAGTTCGCGGACGCCGGACCGCACGAGGGCCTCGGCCTCGCGCACGACCGACTCTTGAGTTCGGGAGCGGTGCCGGCCGCGGATTTTCGGGATGACGCAGAACGAGCAAGTGTGATTGCAGCCTTCCGCGATCTTGAGGTAGGCCATGTGGCCGGGGGTGAGCCGGTAGCGGGGGGTGGCGTCGTCGGGGATGTAGCGGGGTTTGGCGGTGACGGCGTCGAGGGGGGTGTCGCCGGGCGGGCGGGCCATGAGGCGGCGCACGATCGGGGCGATTTGATGGACCTGGTCGAGTCCGATGAAGGCATCGACTTCCGGCAGGAGTCCCGGGAGGCGTTCGTCCTCGTTTTTCGAGACGTTGAAGCGCTGGGAGAGGCATCCCGCCACAATAATCTTCTGGCCTTCGCGCGCGGGGTCCTCCTGCCGGGCGTGAACCGCTTCGAGGATGGTTTGCACCGACTCCTCCTTGGCGACGTCGATGAACGAGCAGGTGTTGATGATCAGGACGTCCGCCCGGGCCGCTTCGGAGCTCAGCGCCATCCCCTCCTCGCGGAGGTGGCCGAGCATGATCTCGGAGTCGATCAGGTTCTTGGCGCAGCCGAGCGAGACGAGTCCGATCCGGGTGGGCATGGGGGGAGCGGGGGGGTGTCGAGTTCGAAGGCGCGGTGGGCGACGCGCGCGGCGTCCTCGATACGGGTTTCATCGACCGTGACGGAGATCTTGATCTCGGAGGTGGAGATCATGCCGATGTTGATGCCGGCGTCGCCG
>CAYPUM010000512.1:0-3084 GCA_964413545.1 uncultured Roseibacillus sp.
GACGCAGCTCAGGGCCTGAGCCTGTCGAACGGCTGCGGGCTACGGCGGGCAAGCTACTGCGCTTGCCACCGCACTCCACACAGGCGCCTCTATTGGCGCCGTCGTTTCTTGACACTTCCGCTCCGATTGGCTGTCTTGCGCACGGTATGCCCCGGACCAAGAGCCCCGCTCGCAAGACCACGAAGCAGACTCCGCTCGAGCGCCAGATCGCGGAACTCAAGACCCTCCTCCCGGCACAGCAGGACTGGCGCAGTTCCAACGAGCAGGAGATCGCCCGGCGGCGGATCCGGGCCCTCGAAAACCCGCCGGCGATCCGCAACCTCTTCCCGGGAGAGAAGATCCATTCCACCTTCGAGGTCACCTCCCCCGAGAGCAATCGCACCTACTTCGTCGAGATCATCGACCTCCCGGCGGGGCTGTTCCACTCGACCTCGCCCGACTTCGCCACCAGCCGCCTGGGGACCTGCAAGCACACCGAGGCGGTCCTTTATCACCTTCGGAAGCGCTTTCCACAGCTCTACCGGCGGGCTGCCGCGGAGGGGCCGCCGGGTCCCACCCTCGTCGTGCGCGGGGACGACCTCCACCTGCACCGGCACGGGGACTTCGTGCTTCCGCGCCGTATCCGCCCGTGTCTGGGTCCCGACGGAACGCGAAAGGGCGCCTGCCCGCCCGCGAAGCTGATCAAGGCCGCCGCGGCCTCCGAGAACGACGGCGTCCGCGTCTCGGCGCAGGTCTACGAATGGCTCGAAGGGAAGCGGCGGATCGCCGAACGGCGCGACTTGCGCCGGGAATACGAACTCAAGGTGCAGTCCGGAGAGTTCCCGCAGCACGAGACCCTCCTGCCCCTCTTTCCCTACCAGCGCGAGGGAATGCTGCACCTCGCCTTCAACGAACGCGCCATGGTGGCCGACGAGATGGGCCTCGGGAAGACGATCCAGGGAATCGCGGCCGCCGCCCTCCTGCACCGCCTCGGCAAGGCCCGGCGCTGCCTGATCGTTGCCCCGGCCTCCCTCAAGGCCGAGTGGGAGGAGCAGATCGCCAAGTTCACCACCCTCCCCTGCGAAATCATTTACGGGAACCGTAGTCAAAGAGTCCGCGCCTACGAGGACCCCTCGGCGTTCTTCACGATCGTGAACTACGAGCAGGTCCGCTCCGACGCGCTCGACATCAACGCCGCCCTCCGCCCCGACATCGTGATCCTCGACGAGGCCCAGCGCATCAAGAACTGGGCTTCCCAGACGGCGCGCGCCATCAAGCGCCTCGAAAGCCGCTATGCGTTCGTCCTCACCGGGACGCCGATCGAGAATCGCATCGACGAGCTGTATTCGATCGTCGAGTTCCTCGACCCCCGGCTATTCGGGGCCCTCTTCCGCTTCAACCGCGAGTATTACACCTTCGACGAGCGGGGGAAGCCGGAGGGCTACCGCAACCTCGACCGGCTGCGCGAGAAAGTCGCGCCGATCGTGCTGCGACGCCGCAAGAGCGACGTCGAAACCGAACTGCCGGATCGCACCGACGAGAACCGCTTCGTCATCCTCACCGAAGGCCAGCGCTCCGACTACTCCGCGTTCCAGGACGCCGTGCGCAAGTTGATCGCCCAGTCCCGGAAGCGGCCCCTTCGCCGCGAGGAGCACGATCGCCTCATGCGTTACCTCAACATGATGCGCATGCTCTGCGACACGCAGTTCATCCTCGATCGCAAGACCCGCGTCAGCCCCAAGCTCGACGAAATGGTCGACATCTTTGACGAGGCCCTCCTCGACGCCGACACCAAGATCATCGTCTTCTCGGAGTGGGTCCGGATGCTCGAACTGGTCCGCGACCACCTGCGCGGCCGCAAGGCCGGCTTCGCATGGCACACCGGGACGGTGCCCCAGAAAAAGCGGCGGGCCGAGATCAGGGCCTTCAAGGAGGATCCCGAGTGCCGCCTCTTCCTGTGCACCGAGTCCGGCGGCACGGGCCTCAACCTCCAGAACGCCTCCCTCGTCGTCAATGTCGACCTCCCGTGGAACCCCGCCAAGCTCGAGCAGCGCATCGCGCGGGCCTGGCGCAAGGGGCAGCCGCGGCCGGTGCAGGTCATCAACCTCATCGCGGAGGGCACCATCGAGCACGGCATGCTGGAGACCCTCGCCATGAAGCAGGGACTCGCCGCCGGCGTCCTCGACGGAATGGGCGACTTCTCCGAGATCAAGCTCAAACGCGGCGGCCAGTCCTTCCTGTCCCGTCTCGAACAAACCCTCGAGATCGGCAAACGGCACGCCGTGCCGCCCAAGCGCAAGCCCGCCGCCCCCGCCGACCCCGGACTCGGACTCGCCCGGACCATGCGCGAAGCCTGTGGCGATCATCTCGTCCACGCCGAGGAGCACTTCGTCGGCGACGGCGGCATCAGCAAGCTTTACCTCGTGGCGGACCGCCTCTCGCCCGCCATCGAAGAATCCCTCCATGAGGCCTGCGCGCGGTGCTACCCCGAGCAACACAATCTGCCGGACTGGATCGAGCAGAACGTCGTCCTGGTGGACGCCGCCACCCACCGCGCCCTCCTCCAACTGCAGCGGGCCGGGCTCATGCAGACCAACACCCGGGCCCGGCGCAACCTCCTTGATCCCGCGGCCGCCGCCAGCAGCCGGCCCGTCCTCGCCCCCGGGCAGCAGGCCGAGGTCGAAGCCCTCACCGCCAAGCGCCACGAACAACTCCAGGCCGCCGGGCTCCTCCTCGACTCCGGCCTCGTGGCCCTCGTGCCCGGCCACCTCGCCGAGGCCTTCCTCGCCACGGCCCGCATCGCCTCGATCCGGAATTTCACCACTCCCCCCGAATCCCTCGCTGAAGCCGCCGCCGAACCCCACCGCTCGCATCTCCCCGAATCCCTCCAGCCATGGCTGCCCCGTATCGAAAACCTTCCCGAATCCTCCGACCCCGCCGCCTGCCGCGATCTCCTTGACGCCCTGCACGCCGCCTCGTGAGAACCCCCGCCCGGCGCCGCCCTACACCTCGTCAGGCGCCAGCCACCGGAATCCCTTGATCACGAACTGCCGCCCGAAGTCCCCTTCCTCGCCCGCCCGCTCGGAATTCAGGCCGGTCTCGTCG
>CAYPUM010000513.1:0-3062 GCA_964413545.1 uncultured Roseibacillus sp.
CGACACCACCGGCTGGTCGATCAAGAACCGCTGGCGCTGGATCTTCGAATACGCCCGCGTTGACGCCGACGGCGAAACGGCTCTTTCGAGCAGCGTCGCCAACCAGCTCGGCATCAGCTCGAGCGCCGTCGGCAACGTGGGGGACGGGGCCCAGGACCACATCATCAACAACATCATGGCCACCATCAACCAGAACAGCCTCCACATGTTCTACATCAACGCCGGCACCAACGGCACCGCCGCCGCCCTCGGGTCGAAATATCCCGAAGCCCTCGTCCTCGCCGACTCCAACGTCGAGAAAATGGATCGCGACCGGCCCATCATCACCACGGAAAAGACCTACTCCGACGGCGCCCAGTACAAGAGCATCCCGTATCCCGACGTGCACTTCGGTTACCAGGGCCAGGGACAGAACTTCGTGGCGAAGCGCAACTGGTGGGCCTTCTCGGTGGAATACGGATCGAGCAGCTCCGGGACGACCGGCATCGAGACGGTGCGCAAGGACTACGTGCTTTCGCTCTACGAGGTCCCCTCGCAACTGGCGCTGGGAAGCACCTCGATGACGATGCTGGGCCAGCACGCCGACGGTTCGGCATGGAGCAACGTCGCGATCCAGGGGTCGGTCTTCGCGTCGGCGGCCGAGACGGAGGGCGGGATTTCGCTCGACCGGCTGGCGAGCCGCCGGGGGATCACGCTGTCGGACGCCTCGACGGTCGGCGGGGTGGCGCACGACCAGTTCGACGGACGCCCCTCGCGGGAGGAGTACGAAGCCGCCAACGCCGATTTCTTTCCGTTGTCGACATCGTCGGATTCGGGGCTGGTGGCCTTCGTTCCCATCAACCGGGGGGAAGACGCCTTCGACGACCTGACCGACACCACCGACCCCAACCGCGCCTCGCCGACGAGCTGGAACTGGTACAGCCGGCCCGCCATGCAATGCGTGATGCAGTTGCGGGTCGAGGAGGTGGTGGCGCCCGGCACGCAGATCCCGACCACGATTTCGTTCACCTACCTGGCGGGCGGCATTCCGGTGTCGAGGACCTTCACCCGCGGAGAGGACTGGCCGGAAGAAGGGTCGGCCGAGGGCGCCACCTTCCCGTTCCATTTGGAGGAGCTGCCCTCCGGCCGGCAAGCCCTTGCGGTCTACATCGGGCGGATGGCCGCATGGCTGGCCAGCGAGGGCGCCGACGCCCTGTCGGTCAACCACTCCCTGGTGGTCAACGCGAACTACCCCGCCAACGCCGACGTGGCGAGGCCGAGCATTCCGAGTCTCGACGGCGACCTCGCCCTCGTGCTCCGGGACTCGAAAGACCTGACGATGTTCCCGGACGGTTTCTCGCTGGTGACACCATTCCGGTTGTATCTCGCCAATGACGTGAACCTCGTCTCCTCGGGCACGGGCCCCGGGGGCGACCCGATCTATCCGCCGCTCTCGCTCTTCGCGCCGGAGAAACGCTTCGGGGTGCGCGAGCAGGCGCTCAGCATCGATTTCGAGGGTCAACTGAACTACCTCAACAAGGACGACGCCAACCCGGTGCGCCCGCTGGACCTTCGATCGGGAAACGACGACGAGATCAATCCCGAGAACATCGTGGCCGATCTCTATTCGATCGCCAACGCCTCCCTGCTCCCGCCGGTCAACCAGATCAACTGGCTGATCGTCCTCGAGGAAGTGAAGTGACCCCGGCAGCCACCACCCCGGCAGCCACCTCGCGGGACCTCTCTCAAGGTTCCTTCGGAGGCAGGAGGGGATGTCCGGCGAAGCCGCGCGCAAACGGCTGGACCTTGTGTCCCGGTGAAACCGAGCGCCCCCGGATCGAACCCGCTCCGGAACTCGGAATCGGCCGGAAGCTCTCGCTGTGGCTGTCGACGCGGAACTCGAGCACGTTGAGGTCGCGATTCGCCTCAAGGAGTTGCTCCCGGAGGTGGTCCTGGTCGCCCTTGAGTTCCTCAAGCCGCGAGGTGATCTCGCTCAACACCGCAAGGGTGGCACGATTCTCGGCATTCGCGGCGGGGAGTTCTCCGGCGGGCGTCGCCTGTGCCTCGAGCCTCTTTTCGGCGGGGTCCGCCCGCAAGGAGGCGGACGAGATCTCCGGAGGGAAGCGCCTCGCCTCGTGAGGTTCGGGTCCGGACACGCTACCCGCTCCCGCGAGATGCAGCCAATGGATGCCCACCGCCCCGCCCATGATCCCGAGCGAGACACCGGTGGCGATCAACTGGAAGGCGGCTGTCTTCATGGTTTCGTGCAGTTGGTCGGGTCGCTCAGGGCATCCCGGTCTCCTCGCCAAGTCCCGGACCGTCCGCGAACTCGACCTTGCCGCCGTCGACCGAGAACTCCGCCATGAAGGACGAACTGAGTCGAAAGTCGGATCGGCGGCGCCCTTCTTCCCTGAAAGAGGGTTCCCCGCCCGGCGCCGCCTCGGCCTCGTCGCCGGGCGGCCCGGAGGATCCGGCGCGGGCCGCGAGATCTGCTCCGCGCCCCGGCTCTCCGTCAGGGACATGATCATCGGCATTGGCCGGTTCGTCCGGGGCGCTCCCGCCGGCCGCCACGCCGGCCTGCGAGGCCTCTTCTCCCTTCTGCTCCGGAGCGCCTCCCCCCGCCGGCGGCGCCGCGAAGGGAGTGAACAACCCCCTCCCGCCCGGGCGCGCCTTGAGCGGGCGGAATCCTTCCGCCTCGGGGGCGTTGTCCCCGTTGACGATGGTGATCGTATCGGCGGCGGCGCTTTCCCCGGGGAGTCCGCCTCGCGCCGGGTCAAGGGAGGTCCCGACCCCGGCGGTGGACGGGCGCCACTCCCCGGTCTCGGCTTCGAGTTGCCGGATGGCGGGTCCGACGGCCTCGGGATGCGCCACCCGCGACGGACCCACAAAGACCGGCTTCGTGACATACATCCAGCAGAACAATCCCGCCATGCCGGTGCTCAAAACCAGAAGGGGCGGATACCAGCGATACAGGAGACATCTCGGACAGGAACAGCTCTCGGCGCCGCGGCCGGGCCGTCCGGAGCGCGACGACGCCGGGTCCGGCACGGAACAAACCGGCATGGGGGTGGAGACAGTTCGGC
>CAYPUM010000514.1:0-3060 GCA_964413545.1 uncultured Roseibacillus sp.
CCCGCCCTCCCGGTTCCCCGGCGTCCGGCCGGCCGGACCCCTTCCCCCCTCGATCGACTTCCCCTTGCGTCCCCGCCCCGAGCCCCCGCGCTTCAGGGCGATCTTCTTCGGCGACACCCAGTCCCGCGACCTTCGGGAACTCGACTACATGGCAAGGGACTCGGTCCGGGAACTGATCGGCGCCGACGCAAGCTTCGGGGTCACTCTCGGCGAACTCGGAACCCGCCAGCTCGCCTTCCTCGAGAACCTCCTTCCCCATTTCCCCGAGGACCAGCTTCTCGTCCTGATGATGCACATCCCCCTCTTCGCCTCCGACAGCCCCGCGGAGCGCACCGCCGACCGCCACGCCCTCTTCCGCCTCATCGAGAACCGCCCCTACACCATGTCGATCGCCGGCCACACCCACTGGCACGCCCACCTCTTCCTCGACCGGCGGGCCGGCTGGAACGGCCCCCGCCCCCGTCACCACCTCGTCAACGTCACCGCTCTCATCATGCGGGGTGAACCCGCCCGCCACATCCCGCCACCCCAACCCCAAAAGCCGGTGCATTCGTGCTTCCCTTCGCCAATGCATCTGCGACCGTGTTGCGGGCACCCATGGCTGCTGGCTCATTCACGTTTCTCGGATTCGAATCCTTCCCTTCCGAAGGAACCCTGATCGTCCCCGGCCTGCTCCGGCATCGGGAAATGCAGGCCCTCGCCCGCCGCCTCGCCCATCGCCCCATCGTCTGGCTGGTCGAGGAAAACGCCTTCGTGGAACCCGCCACCCGCGACTACCTCGCCCGCCGCGACGTCCTCGCCGCAACCTTTTCCGATCAAGACCCGCATCCCGCGGTCGTGGGCGCCGCCCTCCGCTCAAAACTCGATGCCGGAGGCCTCCTCATCTTCATACCGGGAGACGTCGTCGCCGGTCACGGCCACGCCTGCCACATTCCCTCCGCTCAGCTCCGCTTCCTGTGCGAACTCGGACTGCCGATCCTCCCCCTCGCCGTTCACTGTCCTGAAGAGGTCGCGCTCTCCGTGGAATCCTCCGGCGAATCCCCCGGCGCCATCTTCGCCGCCGGCAGACGCCTCGACGACGCCGGCCTCTCCGCGGCCAATTTCCGCCAAGCCCTTCTCGAAGCGTCCGAGCAGGCGTTCTCCTCGCGCCGCTTCCTCGCCGGCTCCCTCGGCGAATCCCTCCTCCGCGCGCTCAAGACCCACGGCCGCAACGCCGGACTCCTCGACGGCGCCGACGACTCCGCCCTCCCCTACTCGCAGCTCCTCCCGGCCGCCATCGCCCTCTCCCGCGAAATCCGGACCGCCACCTCCCGCAAGCGCGTCGGCGTCATCCTTCCCCCGGGACGCGGCGGCCTCGTCGGCAACCTCGCCGTCGTCCTCGCCGGCAAAATCCCCGTCAACCTCAACTTCACCGCCTCCCGCGAAGCGGTGAACTCCGCGATCCGCCAGGCCGACCTCGACAAGTTCCTCACGGCCGACCCGTTCGTCCGACGCATGCCGGAATTCCCATGGCCTCCCAATCGCGACCTCCTCTTCGTCGAACGCCTCCTGCCCGCCATCAGGGCGCGGATCGTCCGCTGGGCCATCATCTCGAAATTGCTCCCCGCCGGAGCCCTCGCGCGATTGCTCGGCCTGCACCAAGCCGGCCGCGACCATGACGAGGCGATCCTCCTGTTCACCTCCGGGTCGTCCGGCGAACCCAAGGGCGTGCCGCTCACGCACCGCAACATCCTCGCCAACGTCTGCCAGTTCGGCGCCAAGCTCGACCTCCCCCCGAACGCCAGAATCCTCGGTTGCCTTCCCCTCTTCCACTCCTTTGGCATCACCGTCACTCTCTGGTACCCCCTCCTCGAAGGCATCGACCTCGTCACCTACCCGAATCCCCTCGAATCAAAACGCCTCGCGGAACTCGTCAACCTCCACCACGTCCGCCTCCTCCTCTCCACCCCCACCTTCCTCCGCGGATTCATGCGCCGCGTCGAACCCGCCCAGCTCGCCCCCCTCGAACTCATCATCACCGGCACCGAAAAACTCCCCCAGAGCCTCGCCCAAACCTTCGAAAAGAAATTCGGCATCCTCCCCTTCGAAGGATACGGCCTCACCGAAACCTCCCCCGCCACCAACGTCAACCTCCCCGACCCGCAAACCGACCGAACCGAACTCCCCGCCCTCCCCACCCACCCCCCCGGATCCGTCGGACACTTCCCCTGCGGAATCGCCGTCCGCCTCCCAAAACCCGCCACCAGCGCCGCCAACCCCCTCGACCAGTCCGGCCTCATCTGGCTCAAGGGCCCCAACATCTTCCCCGGATACCTCGACCGCCACGACCTCACCAAAAACATCCTCGTCAACGGATGGCTCAAAACCGGCGACGTCGGACACGTCGACGACGACGGCTTCCTCCACATCGAGGGCCGCATCTCCCGCTTCTCGAAAATCGGCGGCGAAATGGTCCCACACGAGGCCGTCGAAAACGCCATCCTCCGCGTCCTCCACCTCGACACCCGAACCGAACGCCTCATCGCCGTCGTCGGAGTCCCCGACGACCAGAAGGGCGAAGCCCTCGTCCTCCTCTCCTGCATCGCCAGCCCCACCCTCCAGCAGGAAGTCGTCGACCTCCGCTATAAACTCATGGACTCCGGAATCCCCTCCCTCTGGTGCCCGAAACGCATCATCCCCGTCGACGAAATCCCCGTCCTCGCCTCCGGAAAACTCGACCTCAAAACCTGCCAGCGCCTCGCTCAACAGCTCTGACCCCGCCGGCCCTTCGAGCAAGGTCATGCCCGAATTCCCGCCCTCCCTCGCGCTTCTCCCCGGCCTCCCGACCTGCCATGCTCCGCTCCGCTCTCCTGCTCCTCCTCTCTCTCCCCGCCTTCGCCTTCAACCTCCCCCGCGATTCAACCCAGGCGGTGGTCGGCGTCGCCCCGTCATGGGACTCCTCCCATGTCACCGTCACCTTCTACCACCGCCAGAAAGGCCACCCATGGACACCCGCCGCAGGCCCGTGGAACGGCCGGCTCGGAAAAAATGGCCTCGCATGGGGCCGCGGACTGCACCCCC
>CAYPUM010000515.1:0-857 GCA_964413545.1 uncultured Roseibacillus sp.
CGGGGGATGGCGGCCCGTCTTGAAGCCTGTCGTGTCATGCCAGTCGACAACCCCCGACCCTGACCAGCACGCGCCCAACTTGTCGGGATAGACCGCAACCGGCATGTGCCGCCAATGGACGAGGTCCTTGCTGACGGCGTGCGACCAATGCGACTGCTCGCCGTCGAACTTGCCGCCCGGGAACCGCGTCGACTTGACGTTGTGGTCGTTGAAGAGATGGTATTCACCATCGTAGTAGATCAGGCCGATCGGGTCGTTGATCCAGCCCTTGACCGTCGTGTAGTGAAACTGCGGCCGGTAGCGTTCCGTGAAAGGGTGATCCGGCTCGGCCACCGTTCCGGCCGCCAGCATCGCGGCGGACGTCGCGGTCAACAAAGATATGGTAAAACAGGATCGAATCATTGCTGGTGTCCTTGAAGGGTGGGAATGCTCAGTGTTCCGGGAGAGGGAATCCGGTCAGGTCACGGAGCGGGATTCCGGCTTCCTTCCTCGTGATCTCGACGGTTCCTCCGTCCTGCCAGTGCCATTCCGCCTTGCGGCCGCCGAAAGTGGCCGCCGCCGGCTTCCCATCGACCAAGACCTTGAACACGCCCGGCGTGCCGAGGGCGCGCCTGCCGCGAGGGAACTCTTGTTGAAGCGACGCCGATCCATCATGCCGTTATTCCTTCCGCCCGTCGTCTCGTGCCTTCCGGGTGCTGGCAGTCAGGCTTTTCCCTTCGAGCAGAGCCTTGACTCCCATGGTTGCGATGCCGCTGCGGTGGGTGACGCCGTTCTCGAGCGCGGAGAACGCCTTCCGGTAATCGGGGTCGTTCTTGTCGCGAAAGACGGGGCCGCCTTTGCAGAGTTCCCAGCCTCCG
>CAYPUM010000515.1:867-1280 GCA_964413545.1 uncultured Roseibacillus sp.
CGGCAGTCCGGGCAAGCGGCGCCTGGAGGGCGGCGCTGTGCGACGGGTTCGACAGGTTGAGATGCCTGACCCGCATCCCGCTGGGGGCGATTCCCCATTGGCCGGCGAGTCCTCCGACGTGCCTCCTGATGTGGTGTTCGTTGAGACCCGATTCCGCGTCCGGCCCGGGATAGGCGTCGTGGCAGCTGGCGCAGCGGCGCCTGTAGACATCTCCGAGCGTCTTCCGGGCGACGGGTTTGAGGTAGGAGGGAGGAACCTGGCGGTAGTGGCTGAAGAAGGGAACGTTCGAGTCGATCCACAGGAACACCTTGAGCCTGTCCTCAAACGGGATGTCGTGCTTGCTGTGCTCGGGATCCATGAGAAACGGGGTGAGACGGCTCAGCACCGATCCGCGGCTGAGCGGCGCCTGCTCG
>CAYPUM010000515.1:1290-3044 GCA_964413545.1 uncultured Roseibacillus sp.
CGTTGGTGGGCTGGGCGTGGGTGTGTCCGGTGCCCGGCGTGAAATGCACGTACATGCCGTCGGTCAACTGCATGTAGGACATGTTGTAGGCCGTGGTCCGGTCTCCGGTCAGGTCGAGGCGTCCATCCGGACTTGGTCCGCTGTGGCAATCGACGCAGTATTTGTCGAGGACCGGCTGAACGACCGCTTCGTATTCGATGATCCCATTGGTTCCCCACTCGGGCATGGCGGGGCGAACCGGGGGGGTGGCCATGGCCATGCCCATGCGGTTCGCGGCGGGCGGCGCGGTGATACCCTTGCGTTGTTCGTGGCAGCCGATGCAACTGCGGACTTCACCGGGCATGGCATGAAAATCCGACCCCTGGGTCATGAGCATCTTCCCGTCCTTGTCGAGCACATGGAAGAACAGGCTCCGCAGGGCGGGCACCTCGAAGTGAGCCGAACCATCGTCCTCGACCGGCACCAGCCCGATCACCCGGTTGGCGTACCAGATGGTCCCCACCCCCATCGCCCCGCCGCGTGGATGCGACTGGGCGGGCTGCTCCATGACTGCAAGGTACTTGATCTGCCCCCGCTTGATTTCCGGCTCCAGGCCGAGGTAAACGTCTTCCATGGTCAGGGTGGCCTTCTGCGTCCAGTCGGGATCTGAGAGCAGCCGCGCGTGGAGGTCCACGCCCGGTTTCCAATTCGGGGGGTCGCTGCTGTCCGGAATGACCGTCGGGCACTCCCGCGGGGCGAATGGTTGGGCGCTGTGAATGCCGCGCTTGCCGGCGGATTCCAGCAGACATTTCCTGTTGCCGGATCTGTCGTAGAGGTAAAGCGCCGTCTTGTGGCCGGGTCTTCCGCCAAAGGACACCAGGAAGAGTTGTTCGTTGAGCGGAAACGGATCCTGGTAGGCCCAGACCGGCGGCTGGTCGCCGACCGAGGCGGTGTCGTGAGTGATTCGGCGAAACCCGACGCCGTCGGGAGCTTCTCTTCCGCGCCCGTTCCAGACCAGTCCCAGCAGGCCCGCCAGCTTGGCATGGTGGGGACCGAAGATCGCAAGCACTTCCGGCCGGCCGGGGATCTGGCGCGGCCGGCAGAAGGAACGCGGGTCGATCACCGTGTTGCCGAAGAAGAGGTCGATTCCGGTGCCGTCGGGGTTCTGGGTCCAGAGCGCGTGGCGGTTGAAGACGTTCTTGTTCACCCCATAATCCCAGCGGGTGAAGATGATTCGCCCGTCATTCATCACGGTGGGCGCGGTGTCGATGCAGGTGTTGGCGGAGACCTGCTTCCGGTTCCTGCCGTCGGGATCGCAGATGAAGAGCGTTCGCCTTGGACCATTCCCTTTGCAGGGCGCCTGCCCGCTGTCCCGGTCGAAGAAGACAATCCGTCCATCCGGCATCTCCGAGGGCGATTGCCCCTTCTGGATGCGGCGGAGGTTGGTTCCGTCGCTGTTCACCGCCGACACCCATCCGCCCCCTCCGATGAATATCGTCCGGCCATCCAAGGAGAGGTTGATCTCGTTGGCGATGTCCTCGATGAGCTTGGTCTTCATCCTCTGATACAAAACACACTGCAAGCCGCTGGATATGGCATCTGGCCCGAGCAGCGCTACCCGGACGACTGGTATCGCAATAAACGCAGCGAGGGCAAACGATGCGACCTCGTGCTCACGCACGACAAGTTGCCGCTGCGCGACCCGCAGTTGCGCGATACTCTTTTCGACGTGGCATGTGCCGCGAATGCCGAGCAGGCCTATTGGCTGGAGGTAA
>CAYPUM010000516.1:0-3012 GCA_964413545.1 uncultured Roseibacillus sp.
CGCCGCGCTGGCGTGCAATCGGCGCGATGGCCTGGACTTCGGCTGACAGCAGTGGACCCAGAATGAGCGATGCGCCATCGTTTAGCGCTGCGTTGGCCGCCGTTCGCGCACCGTCCGCATTGCCGAACGTGTCCTTGGTGACGAGCTGGGAGGGGATGAAGGTTTGGGGTTGGACGGGTTCGCCGCGGGCGAGTTGGAGAGCGGCCTTTGCCGAGGAGGCGCTCACCGGCGAGAGGCTTCGCAACCGTGTGCTGAGAGGCGGTGGCGGAGTGAGCGCCGGCTACCTTGATGCGGTGGAGAAAACCGCCGGGCACGACCCGATTCCGGAGAATCATTGGGCCTGATCCTCGACACGAACTTTGTCATCGCCGCCGCCCTTGCCAACGGATTCGGGGTGGTGACCTCCAACGACGGCGAGTTTCGCCGGGTCCCGGGACTGGAGGTTGAAACGTATTGAGATTCCCGCCCGTGTCTTGCTGGTGGCGGGCGACCTGCAAGGCGCCGGAGGGATTCCTTTGGGAGCGCGCTTTCGTCTTGAAAGATGGGGGAGCGAGCGGCAGTTTGTCCTGCTACGACAAGAAGCAAGTCCACTTTTCTGTTCTTCGCCGCCGTGTTCCTTCGTTCCTGTTTCCGCCCGCTGGTTGCCGTTCTGCTGGGGTTTGGTGCGGCGTGCGGGAGCGTTGTCGCCGGGGAGGCCGATCTGGCGCGGGCGGCGCGGATGATGAAGGAGAAGAAGTATCAATCGGCGGTGCGGGTTCTGAGGGGGGGGACGCCCGGTCCGAAGGCGCTGCTGATGCTTGGCGAGTGCCACTACCTGCTGGGCGAGTATGGCGACTCGCGGAGCTACTTTTCGCGGGCCTTCACGAAGCTCGAGGATCCCGGGTATCGACGGATCTGCGAACACCGCCTTGCGATGCTGGCGTATCGCCTTGGCGACTTCCGGGGGGCCACGGAGCGCATCGACAACCTTCTGCGGAAGTACCCCGAGGACAAACGGGCCGGGACGCTGCTGGCGGTGCGCATGAAGATCGTGGCGGCCGGCGGTCAGAGCGTGGCGGAGAAGATCGCGGAACTCGAGCCGTTGCGCGACAAGCTGCGCGAGGACCGGCGGCGCTACGGGTACTACAACTTTGTCCTCGGCAGCAACACGCTGGCGAATCTGTACGCGCAGGCGGGGGAGGACGAGAAGGCGAACGCGGTGCTGGTGGAGGCCGCGCACGAGATGGGGGGCGTCATCAGCCGCCACAAGGCGGAGAAGCGCCCGTTGTCCGAGGATCTCCTGCGCGGATACGACAGCATGTCGCTCCAGATCGCAAGGCACTACCTTGCCCGGAAGGACTACGGCGAGGTCGACAAGTGGCTCGGCAATGTGGGATCGGTGCCCGAACTGACCCGGCAGGCGAAGCTGCTGCGCGCGCAGGTTGCGATGTCGCGGCGCGATCCCGACCGGGTGCGCGCCACGCTGAGCGACGAGTTCCTTGCCACCGTGCCGGCGGGCGGGCCGAAGTCCGCCATGTATCTCGTCCTCGGGCTGGCGGAGCGGGCGCGGAAGGAGACTGGGAAGGCGAAGGAGTATCTCAAGCTCGTGGCTCCCGGCGACAAGGGGTACACGCAGGCTCAGCATGCGCTCGGCGACATTTACCGGGAGGCCGAGGATCCCGCGATGGCGCGGAAGCATTACGAGATCTCGGTCAAGGACAAGGCCTACGAGTCGGCGGCCCTGTTTCATCTCGCCAACATCGACCTTGCCATGGCGGGGATCGTCGACCTCACGCGGCGGGAGGGCGGCGCGGAGGTGAAGGCGCTGCACCAATCGGCGGCGACCCGCCTGAACCGGCTGGTCACGAATTACCCGCTCACGAACTACGCCCGCGACGCCCGGCCGCTGTTGGCGAAGCTCGGCATCGAGGATGCGAGGCCGGTGGCAAGCAAGGAAGAAACCGGCAAGGCCGCGGACTGGGAGCGCGTGGTGAAGGAACAACCGGGGACCAACGCCGCGGCGCAGGCCCTCGTGAGCCTTGCCGAGTTTCACCGGCGCGAACTTTACGACCCGTCCGGGACCACGGTGGTGAAGGCCCCGAACTGGCGGAAGGTGGCCGGCTGCGCGAACCGGCTGTTGGAGAGCGGCGACCGGCCCTTCGCCGGGGTCTCGCCGGAGCGCTGGAACGAGCTGCGCACCACGATGCACTTCCTGCGCGGCAAGGCGGAGCTGGCGAGCCTCCCGCGGGGCGGGCATTACCGCGCCCCGAAGGGCCGGCAGCCGGTATTCCTCGAGGGCGGGGGCGACGCGGAGCGCGCCATCGCCGATTTCGAGAAGGCCCGCAAACTCGGCAAGGCCGCCGGCCGCGACCTCCAGGAGGAGTGGGAGATGTCGCTGCTGGAAGCGATGTTCAAGTCGGGCGACGAGGCGCGGCGCGCCGAGGCCGAACAACGGTACGCCGAACTCGAATCGGAATACGGATCGTCGCCGCGCTACCAGCTTCTTGCGCTGAACCTCGCGGACTGGTTCGTCGAGCGCGGCGAATACGTTCTGGCGGCAAGATCGTATCGCAACGTCTCCGGCAAGAGCGACCTTGATCGCGACAAGGCGGTGCAGCTCCTTTATCTCGCGGGCAGCTACTTCAGCCGCGCGGCGCGGAAAGTGGCAGAGATTGCGCACGGCGGCAGGAGGACCTGCGGGATTTTCATTTACCCGAAGGAGGTTCTGGAGGCGCCGGAGTTCATCGAGACCTACCGGCCGTTCCGGCAGACCATGCGCCTGAACTGGGACCCCGGCAAGAACCCGCGGGCCGGCGAAGTGCTGGAGACCGTCTCGAAGGAGTTCGGGATCCCGTTCGTGTGGTCGCCGGAGAAATACAAGGGGAGCGTCGCGGAACACCTCGAAAGAAGACGGATCCCGGCGGCCCGGCTGGCGGAGTTCACCATCGCCCGTTCGCCAGCGGAGTACCTCCGCCTCATCTTCGGGGGAACCGGATTCAGGTTCGACCATGACCTCGGCCTGAGCGGCGGGCG
>CAYPUM010000517.1:0-3011 GCA_964413545.1 uncultured Roseibacillus sp.
GCAGTTCCTCGGCGGGGGCGGCGGCCAGCGTGGCGGAGGCGAGTCCTCCTCTGGAGGTGAAGAGGATTACGAATCGTCAAGTGCCTCCACCGGGAGTGGCTCGTCGCAACAGGGAGGTTCGCCCGCCGTCATGGAGGGACCTCCCGGGGATCCTGAAGAGGAGGCGGACGACATCCCGTTCTGAGCCGGGGGGCTTACGGTTCCCGGGATTTTTCCTGCCGGAGTCTGAGTTGTCCGCAGGCGGCGTCGATGTCGTGCCCCTTCTCGATCCGGAGGGTGGCGCGGACCCCGGCGCGGCTGAGAACGTCTTGAAAGGACCGGCAGTGTGAAGGAGGCGGCCGGCGCCAGGAAAGCCCGGCGACCGCGTTGTAGGGGATGAGATTGACCTTGGCGTGGATCCGGCGGGCTCGCCTGGCGAGAAGCGCCGCCTGCCCGAGGTCGTCATTGACGCCCTCGATGAGGATGTACTCGAGGGTGATTTGCTGTTTCTTGTGCTCGTTCCATGTGTGGAGGGCCCGGAAGAGATCCTCCAGCGGCCAACGGCGGTTGATGGGCAGGAGGAGGTCGCGGACTTCGTCGGTGGCGCCGTGCAACGAAACCGCAAGGCGGATCTGGCGGGGATGGGCGGCGAGTCTCCGGATCTGGGGGACGAGGCCGGCGGTCGAGACGGTGAGGTGCCGCGCCCCGATTTCGAGTCCCCACGGGGCCGTGATCAGATCGATGGCGTGGAGGAGGTTTTCGAGGTTTGCCAGCGGCTCGCCCATTCCCATGAAGACGAGGTTGTGAACCCGTTGGCGGGTGAGCTCCTCGGCCCGCATGACCTGGCCTGCGATCTCGTCGGGGGTCAGGTTTCGGGTGAAGCCGTCGAGCCCGGAAGCGCAGAATTTGCAGCCGAATGCGCAGCCGACCTGCGAGGAGACACAGAGGGTCCGGCGGTCGGAGGGCTCTCCGTAGAGGGCCGGGGAGGCCGGGACGAGCACGCATTCGATGAACTGTCCGTCGTGGAGCCGGAAGAGGAACTTACGGGTCGCGTCGGGCGCGCCCTGGGTGCGGACGTGTCCGAGTTCATCGAGGCTGAAGCGCGCTTCGAGTTCGGCGCGCAGGGAGGAGGGAAGGTTGCTCATGGCTGCCACCGAGCGGACGCGCTTTTTCCAGACCCAGTGCAGGATCTGGCCGGCGCGGTAGTCCGGTTCGCCCGCCTCGGACAAAAAGGCGAGGAGATCGTCCCGGCTCTGGCTGCGCAATGATGGTTTCACCTCCGGAACCTTGCCACAGGTCCTCCCTCCCACCAGTGCGGACTGCGGCTCCGCTTCCTGATGTGGCGGGTGGCACGGCGATCAAGCAAGGGAAAAGACTGGGTTCCGGGGGTTGCCCGCCGTGGGGGCTGCGGGTTCGTGGGATTGACATCCGAGGGCGAAAGGCGCACCGTCGGCGCCTCTTGGGCTGGAATGGGTCAGTTTGGATCGCCCGGGGCTCGCTGGGGTTGCTGCTGGTGGCCGCGGTTTGTTGCAGTGGCACCGGTGGGAAACAAACCGGGGAGCAGCTCCCGGAAGAGCGGGTCATCGCGCTTTCGGAAGGCGCCGGAGCGGCGGCTCTCGAAAGGAAGTACGCTTACAGCAAGGAAGACGTCGAACTGAACGAGGATGGCACCTTCGGCGGGGGAAAGCGAAGCCGGTTCGAGGGTCAGCGGTTCGTGGCGTACGGAGGCGGGGTGGGGAAGGCCTCCTATTCGAAGCCCCGCTACGCCGCCGGCACGTGGGACGGCCGCGAGACCGTCGCCAAGCCGCGGTTTCAGAGTCCCCGTGACACGGTCCGCTTCCGGACAGCCTCCCGTTACGAGGGGGCGGTGGCCGGCGTTGCGGAGCAACAGTCGCGATACGAGGGCCGTTCGGTCAGCGCGCCCCGCTACCACGCCGGGCCGGCCGTCGAGCACTCAAGGCCGGACCTCGACAAGCCGCCTGACGCCCGGACGCGGTTCCGGCGGGAGGTCTATCCGGAGCCGCCCATCTTCAGCCAGGACGAATACAGCCGCATGACCATCGAACAGACCCGCGACATTTTGGGGCGGGATGATTGATCGAGACCCATCATGGTTTCCCCGCCTGCCCAGCGCCGCTCGGCTCGTGAACGCCTCTGGGAGATCATATTCGAGGCCGAGACGCGGGCCGGGCGGATCTTTGACGTGGCGTTGCTGTGGGCCATCGCGCTGAGTGTGACGGCCGTGATGCTGGAAAGCATCGACGGGATCGCGCGGGATTGGGGGACGCAGCTCCGGGCGATCGAATGGATTTTTTCGGGTCTCTTCATGGCGGAGTATTTTCTGCGGGTTTACCTCGTGCGGCATCCGCGGCGTTACATCCTGAGCTTTTTCGGCGTCATTGACCTGCTTTCGTGGATTCCGACGTTTCTTGCGCTTCTGGTTCCCCACGGGCAGTCGCTGCTGGTGATCAGGGTTCTCCGTCTGCTGCGGATGTTCCGGGTGCTCAAGATGGTGGGGCACGTGCGGGGGGCGGAGACCATCGTGCGCGGCCTTGTTGCGAGCCGGGCCAAGATCACGGTGTTTTTCTTTTCGGTGGTGGTGTTTGCGGTGATTGTGGGCACCATCACCTATCTGGTGGAGACCGGCGGGAACAGCGGATTCGACAGCATTCCGGTGAGCATCTATTGGGCGATTGTGACCATGACGACGCTTGGGTACGGAGACATCGCTCCGATAACGGTGGTGGGGAAATTCATCGCGGCCTTCACGGTGCTCACGGGATATGCCATCATTGCCGTCCCGACCGGGATCGTGACGGTTGAAATGGTTCGCGCCTATCGTCCCGACGAGTCGACCGACGCCTGTCCGTCGTGCGGGTGTCACGGTCATCTTCCGGACGCCCGGTACTGCCGGAGGTGTGGAGAGAAGCTGAAGTGAGGCCTCGGCGGGCGCGGCTCCGGGGGTGTGCGATCGCCAAAGGTCTGGCACCGGCTACCGGCGGCGCACCTTCGACTGCTGGTTATGGGTTGTG
>CAYPUM010000518.1:0-3009 GCA_964413545.1 uncultured Roseibacillus sp.
AGTCGGAGTTGCCGTTGAAGTCGTTGGTGATGCGGATGCGGAACGGGCGGGAGTTTCCGAACTCCCCGAAATCGATCCGTTCCACCGAAAGGTGCTCCGCCATGGCAAGGTCGCCGCCGATCTTGAGCACGGCGTAGATGCCGGTGAGTTTCGGGCGCAGTTCCTGCATGACCTCCGGCGGGTAGCCCACCGTGATCCAGAGGGTCTCCTTGCCGTTGGGATCCTCGTAGGGGTAGCCGCTCGTGAACCGGCAGAGGTCGCTGTAGACCAGCGGGATCTCGGGCCGGCGCCGGAAGTGTTCGAGGTATTCCGCGAGGGCGGCCGAGACCGGGTATTGTTCCTTGCGGGTCGAGATGAGCGGAGCGGATTCCATGACGCCGGGTCAACCCGCGCCAAAGCGCGCAATGACGTGCAGGTTGTCGATGCCCCGCTTCGTGAACTCGTCCCAGTAGTGTTGCTCGATGGGCTCGGTTCGGATCCGCCGCGCTTCCTCATCGAGGGCGTTCCATGCGGGCAGGCCGATCTTGCGGATCACATCGCGTTCGGCGAGACGCAGGGTGAGTTCCTCCCAGAAGATCTCGTTGCGCATCTCGTCGAGCGACTCCTGCACGAATGATTTCTCGAGGTGCTCGCTGGTGATGCGGTAGCGCTGGGTTTCCTCGTCGAATTCGATGATCTCCCCCAAGCCCTTCAGGCTGGCGCGTTCGAGGAGGTTGTTTTCGAGCTCCTCGTAAGCGGCGTATTTGCGCTCCGCTCCGGGTTTGCGGTTGAGGGAGGCCACCTCCGCCGCGAGACTCACCATGTCGATGAGGGTGGCGAGTTCCTCTTCTGTGAAGCGCAGATGCATGGGCGGTTCGGCCGGATCCGGCCCGCGGGACGCCGGGGGACACGATCACGGCCGCGAAACAAACCATTCTGGCGACGGCTCCGCAAGCCCGCAGCGCCGAATTCGGGCCGCGCCCGTCCCCCCGCCCCGTCAGGGCCAAGGTGGCATGACCGTTCCGGTCATGACCAGACCCCCCCCGGCAGGGCGGCAAGCTTCAAGTGCCATTCGGACTAGACCCGGGCGGGGTTCCGCAGTTAGATGCCGCCGATGCGAGTCGTCTCGGTGATCGGTGTCCTGTTCCTGACCGGGTGCGGGTTTTTCCGGGGTTCGCCCTGGTCCGACGATGCGAGCTATCCCATGGTTTCCTACGAGGAGATCCACGATCGTTGCGGCGGCCTCCATCCGCCGGATCACTGCGTCCTGACCCGCTGGGACGACGAGTATTACTACTTCGAGTGGCGGCGGGTGGTCCAGCCCGCCACCATGAAGACGGTCGATGGAAGCGGCAAGGTCCGGATCAAGGAGTTCGATCGCAAGAACGGCGCCCCCCTCGAGCGCGAACGCGGCGTCATCGGCAAGGAAGACCTCAGCCGCCAACTCTACAACGCCGGCGTGCCGTGAGGCGTCTCCGGAATGAATGAAGAGACCGGCGCCTTCGAATGGCGGTTCCCGATCACGATCCGGCGGGAGTCTGGACTTTGGTTTGCGACTGCGCCTCGGCAGGAAAGAGGTCCGGCTGAGGACCGAGGTTCCAGATTTCGGGGGTGGCGATTTCGACGCTGTTCTGGCCGGGGTCGCGGAAATAGATCGAGCGTCCTCCATGGGGCCATGCGATCTCGCTTTCGATGGCGAGGCCGTGTTGCTGCAGGAACGCCTTCCACCCTTCGATCTGCTCGGCGTTGGTTCCGAAGGCGATGTGACCGCGGCCCCATGCACCGTGTTTGGGGATATCGGCGCTGCCGACGTGCTGCTGTTTGAGGGTGGCGTGGTCGGGATTGAAGACCAGGAGCATGCGGGCCCCGCAGCGGAAGAAGCGGTGGCGGTTCTGCTTGCTCTCGACGAGTTCGAGGCCGAGCAGACCGGCGTAGAAGGCCTCGGCGGCCTCGAGATCGCGGCAGTAGAGGACGGTTTCAAGGATGGCCAGCGGGCCGCCGGGCCGGGGAGCGGCGGACGAGGCGGCCGGCTCGTTGTCCGTCGCGGGTTCGAACCCGATCCACCGGCGGGCTTCGTCCGCCTCGACGGGCGTGAAAAAGCGGATCTCCGCGGTGGTGAACGGTTTGCAGACCTTGGTCATGAGCTTCTGCCATGTCTTCTCGCCGACCATGGCAAGCCGGTTGACATCACGGAAGTGTTTGGCGTCGAACTTGAGATCTTCCCACAGGGCGCCTCCGCTCCATCCGTGGAAGTCGTGCATTTCGAAGAGGATGTTGATCTTGTCATGCTCCTTGATGAAGCGTTCGACCTCGGGGACCCAGTGGTCGTAGTCGTCTCTCGAGAGGGTTCCGCTCACGACGATTTGCAGGGCGCTTCCCGCGGCGTGGAATTGGAGTTGGACTGGCATGTTGCGGGTCAGGTTGGTGGTGTTCCGGTTCGTGCCGGCCGGGCTGAACCTTGTTTTCGGGGTGAGATCCGGATTGGCCGGCGCGAGGCGTGCGCCGGTCCGCGGACCGGCCGCTCGGCCGGGCGTCGGCGCCGGCTCGTCAGAATCCCCGATTCCTGAATGCAACGGGCGTGCCAAGTGACAATGGGAGGCCGTCATTCCGCATTCCCCGATGAAAACGCCGTCCCGGAAAACCGGCCGTCGGGATCCTGATGGCAATGTGCAGAGTCCGCACCCGGGGTCCGCGCGCAAATTGCATGGTCGATCGCTGCTGGTCCGGGAGGCGTGCGCACCCCGGGTTTCGCCGCCACTCTCCCCATGACGCGTGCAGATCGCAAGATGCCCGCGAGCGAGGCGCCGCAGATTGCACGAAGGGGACCGCTTCCGCTCGCACGAGGGCCCCGCAGCGGGAAGTCCGGCCGGGACCGGGGAAGGCGGAACCCGTGGTTGGCATGGGACACGCTTGGGGATCCGGGATGGCCTCCCAGAACGGTGCAGACCGAGCGGCCCGCAAGGCCTACGTCGACCGCATGACGGCAAGACTCAATGAGAACGGCCGCCTCCTCGAGGCCGTCCGAAACAT
>CAYPUM010000519.1:0-3006 GCA_964413545.1 uncultured Roseibacillus sp.
CGGCAGAGGGCTATAAAATCTGCCCATTCGACCTCCAGCCATGGGTCCGCCTTACGGACTTCCTCCATGGTGCGGGCGCGGACTTCCTCCATGACGCCGCTGATGGTGCGGCTGACCTTGGACTGGCTCCACCCGAGGGCGGTGGCGAGGGCTTCCTGGCGCACGCCGTAGATGGCGACGAGACGCATGAGCACGAGGTCACGGGGGTTGCATTGGCTGAAGGCGTGGAGGAGGGCATCCCGGAGGAGCTTGACGAGGTTGTCGTCGGTATGCGGGGTCTGGTCCTCGCCTTCGAGGAGGTCGAATTCGTCGACGGGCGCCCCTTCGAGGCCCTGGGTGGACAATTCGCCGTGGAATCGCTGGCGGCGTTTGAGGTCGATGAGGCGGTTCAGGGCGGCGCGACTGAGGAAGGCGCGGAGGGCGCCCCCGCCGTTGTAGGCCCGCAGGAGAGGCGCCCGGCCGTTGCGGGAAGTGAAGCAATCCCCGAAAACGTCGGCGGTGATGTCCTTTGCTTCCGTCTGAGAAGCGCCCCGTTTGACGAGGACGGCTTCGATCCAACTTGTCATTTCGGGGCTGCGGATCTCGGCGCAAGCGGCTGGTTCGCCGGCAAGGGCCGCCTTGACCAAATCCAGATCCTGCGTGTTGGCCATGGCAGGGGGATGATCGGAAACTTCGGGGTCTGACGCAAGACCGGGAGCGGAAAACGGGTGATTTGGGGGCGGAGAGGTCATTCGCCGGTCATTTGGGGGTCAAAGCCCGAGGACGGTTCGCACCACCGTGAAATAGATGGCCATGCCGGTCACGTCGACCACGGTGGTGATGGCGGGAGCGGCGATCACGGCGGGGTCGAGGTTCACGCTGCGGGCCAAGATCGGAAGGAGGGCTCCGATCAGGGTGGAGGCGGCCACCTGAACGCCGAGGGCGGTGGCCACCGCGAGGCCGAACTGGGTGAAGCTGACGGAACCGGGCATGGCGGGGCGGAACGCGGGGAGCACGAAGACCGCCACCGCGGCAATGCAAACGGCGAGGATCACGCCCAGGAGGATGCCAAGACGCAATTCCTTCCATGCGACCCGCAGGGCGTCGCCCGCCCCGAGTTCGTTCAGGGCCATGGCGCGGATCACGACCGTCGAGGCCTGGCCGCCGGTATTGCCCCCGGCCGCGATCACCATGGGCAGGAACAGGGCGAGGAGAAAGACGCTTTCGAGGACGTGCTCGAAGCGCAGCATGACGTAGCCGGAAGCGATGGCCAGCAGGGCGAGCCCGAGCAACCACAGGAAGCGGCGGCGAAAATGGGTGAGGACTCTGGTGTTGAGGTAGCTTTCCTCGGACTGCTCACCGGTGAGGCCGGCGTATTTCTCGATGTCCTCGGTGGATTCCTCGCTGAGGATCTCCATGGCGTCGTCGGTGGTGATGACGCCGAGGAGGCGGTTGGCCTCGTCCACCACCGGGAGGATCGGCATGTCGTATCTCAGCACCATGTTGGCGGCTTCCTCCTGGTCGGCGGTGGCGAGGACGGAATGATCGACGGGCTGCATGATGTCGCGGATCGGCGTCTGCCATGAATTGAAGGTGAGATCGCGCAACCGGATTTTGCCTTTGAGGCGGTCTTGATCGTCGAGGACGAAGATGCGGGTGAGGGTCTCGGTGTCTTCGAGGTCGGGGCGGAGGTGTTCGAGAGCCTGCTTGACGTTCATGTTTTCGGAGATGCGGCCCACGCGGGTCGTCATCCGTCCGCCGGCGGTCTCTTCGTCGTAATTGAGGAGGGTCCGGGTGAGTTCTTCGTCGTCTTTCGAGAGCAGGCCGAGGAATTTCTGGCGTTTTTCGGGGCTGAGGTCCTGGAGGATGTCGACGCGGTCGTCGTCGGCGAGGGTTTCGAGGACCTTCCGCAGCTGTCTTGGCTGGAGCGCATCGAGGGCGCCCTCGACCAGACCATTCGGCAGTTCCGCGATCACATCGGGGAGGACTTCGGTATCGAGGGCCTGCAGGAGAAAGAGGCGCTGGTCGTCCGAGTCGAGATCCTCGTACTCAGCCGCGAGGTCGGCGTAGTGGATGCGTTCCGCGACCTCCGAAAGGGTGGACTTGTCCCCGGCCTCAATGGCCTCCCGGAGCTCGCGCCGTGCCTCTGTCGCCTCTTCCGCCACGGCTGGAATACTACGGACGAACGGCGGCAATTGAAGAGAAAAATGGGGCCCATCCACCACCAGTATGCGGCCTCAAGGGGCTTCGCCCCCGACGCAATTCCGGCAACGTTACACGGACTTGCGTGCGGCGAGAATGTGATCGCCGACGGGCGCGAGGAAGGCCGGTGGCCCTTGGGAGGATGTGTCGCGCAGGATGGATGATGCCAAACGGCCGGATCCCCGCCCCTGCCCGGGCTCCTCAGGGCCGTTTGATGGTGATCTTGCGGTACCAGACGTTGTGGCCGTGGTCCTGGAAGCCGATGTGGCCATTGCGCGGCAGGTCCTTGCCGTTGAACAGGGCCTCGTCGGCCGGGGCCGCGGCGCCGGAACACGGCGCCGCCAGAATGGTCGCCACGGAAATTGTTCTGATCTTCATCGGATTTGATAACCTCGTTGCCTCCGTCTACGCCGCGAATGAATGATCCTTTCCGCGCATGGGGTCGTTGTCGAAAGGTTCACCTCTCGTCCCAGGGTATTGGCGGCTCGGTGGCAAGCGCGTCTTCGAGCGTCGGGACCGGCCGGAAGTTGGGGTGGTCGCGGTGCTCGATGCGGAGGCGGCCCCAGTATGAGCCGTAGTAGACGGCGTTCGCGTCGACCCAGGTTGCGATCTTCACGTAGTCTTCCAGGGGGAGTTCGTGCTCCATGCCGGTGCAGCCCTTGTCGATTTGCCTGATCAGGCGTGAGGCGTGCGACCCGATGGATTTCGGCGGAAGGTATTCGCTGCCTCCGAAGTCGCTTCCCTCGTCGGTTGTCTTGACGTAGCGGAGAAGCGCCTCGAAATAGATATTCCGCCCGGCAGGCACGTAGAAATGCGCGCTTCCAT
>CAYPUM010000520.1:0-2994 GCA_964413545.1 uncultured Roseibacillus sp.
AATGCCAGAAAATACGATTGGTCCTTGTTCGGGTCCGCTCCCCGCAGGATCTCCGCCACCCCGTCCGCGCGCTCCCGACGCCGCGCGTAATGCCCGGTGGCCACCGCCTCGAACCCTTGCGACAAGGCATAGTCAAGAAACACCCCGAACTTCACCTCCCGGTTGCACACGACGTCCGGATTGGGCGTCACTCCCGACCGATACCCCTCTAACAGATAGTCCACCACGCGGCTCCGATACTGCTCGATCAGGTCCACCACCCGGAACTCGATCCCAAGGGACGAAGCCACGGCGCGGGCATCATCGAGATCCTCCTCCCACGGACACTCCCCCGGCATTCCGGCCTCGTTGATCCAGTTCTTCATGTAGGCCCCCACCACCTCATGGCCCTGCTCGACGAGCAGGGCCGCCGCCACCGAGGAGTCCACCCCTCCCGAAAGCCCGGCCAGAATCCGCGCCACGCCCCCACCCTAAGGCAAATTTCGGATTTCCGAACCCGGAAAATTCGCGTTATGCCAAGGCATGCCCGAAGACGCTCCCCGACGCGAGCCCTCTTCCCGCTCCCCGGCCGCCGGATGCGCCATCATCACCGCTGCCATCCTCTCCCTCGCCTTCCTCGCGGGTTTCACGATCTGGAGCCTCTTCAAGCTCGACCGGGAACTCGCCCGCTTCACCGAGGACCAACAGGATCCCGTCCCGGTCCCCGGCCTCGAATCCCACGCCGCCGAAGTCAACCACCTCAACTCGAAGCTCGAAACCTTCCGGACCGACGCCGGAAACCGGCGCCCCGCCCGCCTGGCCCTCTCACCTCTCGAGATCAATCTCGCCATCGCAGCCTTCGACGCGTTCAAGGATCTCCGCGGAACCTTCGCCGTCCGATCCCTCGATGACGACCGCCTGCACATCGCCATTTCCTTTCCCCTGCGCGGCAGCCCGCTCGAAGGGGGCTACCGCTACCTCAACGGAACCATGATCGCGTCGCCCCGCCTCGACGGCGGCGAACTGGTCCTCGACATCGAACGCATCGAAACGTCCGGCGCCGGCGTCCCGGACGGCTTCATCGGACAGATGTCCCCCTACCGCCTGACCGAGCGCTACCGCGACCACCCCGCCCTCGGGCCATGGCTTGCCCGCTTGAGTTCCGTCGAGGTCGCCGACGGGGCGGTCCGATTGGCGGCCGTGCCGGGCGCCCCCGCCCCGGACGCCGCGGAACGCAAACTTCCCGGCGGACCCCTCCTGCGCACCGCGGCCGTTTTCGGCGCGGTGTTTCTGCTCTTTCTCGCGGTGGCGGTCTTCGCCCTGCGCCACGGAAAGCGCGCCGCGAATCCGCCGTGACCACTCTTGCAATTTTCTCCTTCCTCGTCCGTAATTTCTGCTCATGCACACCCCGCTTGCCCTCGCCGCCGTTTTCGCTCTCTCCCTCCTGTCCCTCCCCGGGGCCGTGAGGGACGACCCGGAACTGGATGCCGCCGTGAATCGTGGCGGTGTCGAGCCCCCCGAGTTCATTCCCCCGCCGGGAGTCCCGGACCCGCGCGCCCCCGCCCCGGAGGACGCCGATCCCCCGCCCGTCGCCGACGAACCCCCGGCCGAAGAGCCCCCCGCCCCCGCCGAACAATCACCCCCGGACGCGGCCCCGCGCGAACGCCCCCTCGCGGCCGTCAAGACCGAGCAGGAGCGCCTCGCCGCTGAAAACGCCCTCGAGGAGGAACGCCTGAAGCACGAAACCGCCACCCTCCGCGCCGAAGTCCAGAAACTCCAACTCGAGAAGGAACGCCTCACCGAGATGCTGGCCATCGACGAACTCAACCGCAAGGCCGCCGGCCTCGAACTGCACGCCAAGTTCGAAAGCGAAAAAGAACGCCTCGAACGCGAGGCCCTCCTCGCCAAATCCCGCGCCGAGAAACTGACCAACGAACTCAAGGCCCGAAAGGCCGAGTGGCAGATGAAGAGCGCCAAGCTCGAAGCCGAAATCAAAGACCTCGAAGTCCGCAAAAAACGCGAGGCCTACGCCAACGCCAAACCGAAATACCCCGGCAACCCCCTCGACGCAAACGGCCGCCTCGTCATCTCCGACCGCCGCATCGAGCTCGACGGCCCCATCACATACCGCACCGCCGACGAAGTGACCGTCAGGATCAACTACTTCAACAACAAGAACCCCCGGCGACCCATCTTCCTCGTCATCACCGATTCGCCCGGCGGCTCCGTCATGTCCGGTTACCGCATCCTCAAGGCCATGGAGGGCAGCACCGCCCCGGTCTTCGTGGTGGTCAAGTCGTTCGCTGCCTCGATGGCCGCCACCATCGCCACCCTCGCCGAACAATCCTACGCCTATCCGAACGCCGTCCTCCTCCACCACCAGCTCTCAATGCGCCTCATCGCCAACCTCAACCTCGTCGAGCAGGAAGAACTCCTCGCGGACTCCAGAAAATGGTGGGAACGACTCGCCGGCCCCATCTGCCAGAAGATGGGAATCACCCTCGATGAGTTCATCGAGCGCATGTACGAGAACTCCTCCCGTGGAGACTGGTCCGCTTTCGCCGACGAAGCCCGGGAACTCCGCTGGATCGATCACGTCGTCACCAGCATCCACGAAACCGCCCTCCTCGAAAACCCCGACGTCGACACCACCCTCCCCTCAAAACCCGCCACCAGCCTCGTCGAGGAACTCGACGAGGACGGACACCCCGTGATGTTCCTGCCCCGCCTCAACCCCCGCGATTTCTACTTCATCTACAACCCCGACGACTATTACCGCCTCCGATAGCGAAACCTTTGACTCGACAGCGCCAGAATCTGGCGCACCTTGACGTTGATGCGTGAGATCACCGACAAGCTGCGCGGCTTCCTCCAGTACGTGGCTCTGCAATTCATCGAGCACCCCGAGAATGCCCAGTTGCGGGTCGCGGAGGCCGACCCCAAACACCTCGCCTTCCGGCTCATCCTCGAACACTCCGACGTCGCCCAACTCATCGGCCGCAACGGCTTCATGGC
>CAYPUM010000521.1:0-2994 GCA_964413545.1 uncultured Roseibacillus sp.
CGGCCCGATCACGGATGAAGTTGTCCATGGCTGATTGGAATCGCTGGAGGTCTTTGTCCTCGGGCGAGGGGCGTGTGGAAGGAGGGGCCTCGACGATGCTCAGAGCAGGGCGGATGAGCCGGGGACAGGTCCGCTGGTAGAAGTTCAAGGAACTGGCCGACTCCGGCCGCGCCCCCTTCGAGTGGCTCGGCAACGTCGAGGGCCACGAGCTCTTCGAGTCCCGCCTCGATGTCTGCCTCTGCGACGGCTTCACCGGAAACGTCGTCATCAAGAGTTGCGAAGCCACTGCCAAAGCCATGGCCTAATGGCTGAAGATCGAGTTCAAACGCGACCTCCTCCGCATGGCCGGCGATCTCCTCGCGGGCAGGGCCTTCCGCGCCGTCAAACATCGCACCAACTACGAATCCTACGGCGGCAGCCCCCTCCTCGGGGTGAACGGCGTCGTCATCATCGCCCACGGCTCCTCCTCCGCCCTCGCCATCCAGAACGCCGTCCGCGTCTCCGCCGAGGCCATCAACCACGACCTCAACCCCCACATCATCGAGGCCGTCGCCGAAGGCGCGTGACCCGCAGGTCGGATTGGCAATCCGTCCAGATGGCTCCGGCCACGCTCCCCCGCCGGCACGGTCGCGGCGCGGCCCACCCGCTTCCGAAGGGCGCCTCCCTGCGGGGACGGCATGCCATTCCGTCCTACGGGGGCTTCGCGCGGCGCTTTGGCGGGGCAAGGGCGAGGCAGTGGGGGCGGCGGCCCATCTCGCCCCTGTGCCGGCCCGCGACGCCTGATAGGGGAATTCCCTACGTCCGCCGCGGTTCTGACCGAAGCCGGCGAGGTCCTCCCCGTCAGGACAGCGTCGGATGAGTCCGGTCTCAGGAGGGCTCCTTCGGCGTCTCGTCGTCTTGTTCCCGGGAAGCCTGTTGCGCCTCCCGGGTTTGCTGGTCGCGGACAGCCTGGGCGTGGGCGCTGTCGCCGGAGGCGTCGGCGCGGCGGGCGTCGAGTTCGCGGATGCGGCTGGTGTTGCCGTAGAGAATCATGGTATCGCCGGCCTTGAGCGGGGTATCGCCGCGGGGTGCTCCGAGGTAGCGTCCGTTGCCGCGGTAGATTCCAAGGACGCTGACGCCTTCGTCGTCGAGCCTGCAGGTGCTGAGCGTTCGACCCTCGATCCAGTCCTCGGGGTTCACCTTGAGTTCGGTCACGCTGTAGTCGCCGGCGAGTTTCAGGAGGGAGGTGTAGTCGCGGGTGTCGAGGCGCGTCCAGCGTTGCAGGGCCCTGGCGATGAGCGCGGAGACGAAGCGGTCCACGAACCTGAGGTTGGCGAGCAGCCAGAGCGCAAGAACCCCGCCGAAAAGAAGAAGAAGCCGGAAGGTGATTTCCCGGCTGGTCGCGCTTCCCGCGAAGGAAAGAATCAACGAGATCAGGATCGAGATGAGCCCGGCGCTGCGAAGCATCATGAGGAGATTGATGATCTTGCGCCGCACCGGATGATCCACCACGCGCTCCGCTTCGGTGGTGGTGAAGCCGGTGCCGGTGAAGGCGGAGCGCGCCTGGAACTTCGCGGATTCCCGGGACAAACCGGTGCTCGCCAACGCGATGGTGGCGATCCGGGTGATGAACATCGAGAGGGCGAGAACCGTGAGCAGGGCGATGACGCCGACGAGCCCGATCATGGAAGCCAGTGTTCCGCAGCGCTGATGGACGGTCAAGCACCCGGGAGCGCATGTCCCCCCATACAGGTGCTCGGTGAGGTTGAGGTATTCCTGGACCAGCCCATGGGGTGACATCCGCTGCTGACCCCGGATGCGGACGTCGAGGGTGGAGCGATCGGGATTGATCGAAGGATCGGTGTGGTTCGGGCCGATGACGTGAACCGGAAAGCCGCCTCGCGTGCCGTCGCGGTGGGAAATGGCGTAGGTCTTGCCGCCAAGGAATTCGCTGTCGGCCATCTCGGCCTGGTAGCCGAGCAATCCAAGCAGCGGGACGATGGACAGGTTCCGGGTTTCGGTGGTGCCGGTGCTTCCGGGCTTGAGGCGCTCGAGCCGGGCCTTGTATGCACTCACAGAAGGCGGTGGCCGCACCCCAGGCGCCGGCGATCTCGTCCTTCACCTTGGAGCCGGTGGGAAGGCCGAAGTCCTTGGGCGTCTGGCCATGCTTGTCCCCACGCTCGATGGCATCGAGGATGTCCCCGGTGAGGATGGCGCCTTCGATACGGATGGAGGGGTGGGTCATGGACGCGGAGCGGAGTGGGCAGGTTTCAGTTTTCAGTGTTCAGTGCCGGGCGATCCTGGAGCGGTCCCATTTGTCCCAAAAATGTCCCATTCATCCCCGTGAGCCCATTGAGCCATTTCTGAGCCATTCGGTTGGAGGGAGGCGTGAGGCGAATGGGGTATTTCCGAGGCGATTCGGGAAAGTGGGAATCGAGTCGATCGGGATCTTGGTTTGAAGGGTTTGGAGGGTTGATGAAGGCTTGAGGTTTCGGGAGGCTCCCTTCGTATCCCCGTGCTGGCGTTGCTGCATTCATGGCCCCTTTGGCACCTTTGTGGCCCCTTTGGGTGCGAGGAAGGTCACCGTCCCGAACAGGAGACCATCCTCAATTACGCCCGCACTGCCACCACCAGCACAGGCCTCCGGGTGCGGGCTATCTGGTCAAAAAGCCCTACAAGAAGGGAATCAAGATTTCTGATGCTCAGATGCGGGAACTCGCCATCAAAACCAGTGAGAACCTGCCCAAGTGGAACTACTCGATCTTGCCATCCTGAACACACCAGGTAATTTTTGCGCCGGCCCTCAGCGTGGACCCGCCGCTCCAGAGCGCTCCGCGGAGATCGGGCGGCGGCGGGTTGGTGCGGTTGGCTTGACACCGCAACGCGGAACGGGGAGACTCACGGCCCAAGCCGGCGTGGCGGAATTGGTAGACGCGCGCGACTCAAAATCGGGTATAGCGCGACTGTAATTTGTTGCAAAGTGTGCGTTTTCAATGGGTTGTGACGGTTCATCCC
>CAYPUM010000522.1:0-2977 GCA_964413545.1 uncultured Roseibacillus sp.
GCGAGACCGAGCGCGACACCTCGAACGCCTCCTGGTGGTTCGACACCGCCGCCTTCGGCCGGGTCCGGGGCATGCTGCTGGTCAAGCCCGACCGGTCGTCCTACACCGCCCATATCCAGACCGACGTCCATTCCGCCGACGAGCCCCGCGCCACCCTCTACTACTCGACCGACGGCGGCGCCGGCTACACCGCGCTGGTCGACGAGGTCTATCCGTTCGAGTGGAGCGTCCGCGTCGACGACTTGTCGAAGAGCTTCACCTACTACGTGAAGGTGGGCGGCGGCGCCTCCAGCCAGCCGGCGCCGCTGTGGCTGCCGGCCGAGTATGACGGCCCGCCGTTGCACAAGCCGGGCGGCACGGACCATGCCCGCAGTCGCGATGGCGCCGCGCCGCCGCCCGCTCCGGGCGCTCCTTGATTACGGCGGCACGCCGTCCTCGCGGATCCGGAACAGAGCCGCCTCCGGCGCATGGTCCAGCCCGCGGTTCCAGTCCCCGGTGGCTGAGATTTCGGGTTTCAGGGTTCAGGCCTTCAGGGAGCACGATGAGTCTGGCGGCTGGGTCCTGCGCCGCTCATTGGCGGCCCGACCGGGCTTTTCCGGGGGGCCTCGGAGGCGCCCCCGGAGGCATCCCGGAACAAGGATCCGGAAAGAGGTCGTCTCAGGTCGATCGACCGGGCCCGTTCCGCCGGGACGGGGCAGAGTCCCGACGCGACGCCTCCTGCCAACCGGGGACCGCGCCGGCAATCAATTGCGTGGCGCGCTGTTCTTCCGGACCGCCGCAAAGGCCTTGTGCGGAGGCCGTCCGCGCGCGTCGAACTGCAAATAGGCCAGACTCGTGCACCAGGCGGCGCCGTAGTTCACCCAGCCCTCCGGGTGCCGGTAGGCGCCCTCGGGCCGGAAGGGGAACATCTCGGTGCCGGGACCGGCGGAGATCGAACCGCGCACCGTTTCGAGCCGCGCGCAGACGTCGTTCCTGTAGCCCCGCGGCCAACCCCGCTCGATGTCGGGGAAGCCCATCTCCGGGTGGTGCGGAGCGGCCGCCAAGCGCGGATTCCGGCCGAAGACCACGTCGGCATGGCTCACCGCCAGCGTCCGCAGTCTCTCGCGCCGCGCCGCATCCTCCACCACCCACGAGGCCGCCGTGGCGATGGCGGGAAAGCCCACCCAGTTCCCCACGTCGTTGAGTTTGGGAATCGTCCAGTTCGAATCGAGGTCATACCGCCGGAAATCCCAGAGATTCTCCGATCGGCCCACCGCGATACGGGCCCACTCCTCGATGCTGGCCCTCAGTCCGGCGGGCGCCGCCTCCGGATAGCGCTGCAGGAACCAGACCATGTTCGGCACCGTGCGGTGCTCGCTCATGCGGTGCCCCTTCGTGCTCCGCGGGTCGTTCCAATCGAGGTTCTTGATCAACCACGCCGCCTGGGTCTTCGCCCCCTGCAGGTACTTGTCGGAATCGTCGCGTTTTTCCCGTCGGGCCACCTCGCACATCAGCAGATTCGGCACAATCGAATGTCCGGGGGCATGCCGGCCCTTGTATGGGTGCAACGAGCCTCCGACCGGATTCCGCACCTTCCCCCCGACCGTCCGGTGATAGCTCTTCATCAGCCACAAATCCGGAATCGTCAGTGCGCCGGAGGCTTCCCAGTGCTTGAAGCACAGATCGCGGCAGCGGGCATGGAACGATTCCGGCAGCCATCGTTTGAGCGCCGGCCAGGCCCACACCACGTAGGCGACCTGCTCCAGGGTCTGGGCATGAATACGCCGCCCGAGCGGATCGTTGCTGGGGTCTCGCGTGGCCGGATTGACGCAGTAGTAGCCCGCGCCCCAGTGCAGCAACTTCACGACGTCGGGCGCATCCGGGGCCGGCGGTTCGATCTCGTCGTAGTACCGCCGCACCGCTTCCATCACACCCTTGCTGCAGGGATTGGCCGCGTCGAAGCGAAAGTCGTCGGACAACACGCGCGCCTTGTCGGCCTCCCAGTCGATCTGCTTCGGCATCGCCTCGATGCGGCCCGGATCCGACAGGAACAAGAGCACCAGCGAAGGCAGGATGGCATCGTAGTAGGTGCCGTCGCGCCATGGGCAGCCTCCCCACGCGCTGGGATGCGTGCCCACCACGGACCGCGTGTCGATCAGGAAATCAACCGCACTCTGCCAGAAATGGTCCTGCCAGAGGTTCGTTCGGATCACAAACGGATCGCTCACCCCCTCCTTGAGCCCTCCTCCCGAAAGGACCACCACGAAGGTCCGCGTCGAATCCTCGGGGCGGAACGCGGAGAAATCGCCGATGTGTCCCTCGACCCGGCCCTTGAACAGCGCCCGCGAGCCGTCCGCCTCCCGCACAAGGAAGCGGACGCCATCATCGGACAGCGGCGCGGTGAACCGCTTCGGCCCGTCCCGCAGGAACCCAACCTGGTTGAGCGCCACGATGTGCCGGTCGCGCAGACGGTGCAGGTCTTCCTTGGCGGGCGAAAGGGTGGCGCACGCCGCAAAGACCAGCACCGCCCACCCGGGTCGCAAGGGAAACGCCTTCATGCGGCGACGATAGCCCAGAGAACGCAAGGGACCAAGAAGATCGCTCCGCTCCTCAGGCGTCCCGCTTCTCAAGGGCCGCCGGGAGGGGATGTTCGAGGATCCCGCCCCGGGTTTGCCGTCATCTCCCGGTCGAGGCCGCGGTCAGCAACCATGTCGAAAGCCAGGTCAAGCGCGCCGTCCCCCAGCTTCTCGAAGAGCTGGCGGGCCCGGTAGCCGTTTTTCATCTCGCTGCCGAGCAGCCCCTGCCAGGTCGATTCATAAGCCGAAAGGCGCTGTGCCGAGAAGTTGCTATCGGCGAACGATTTCAACAGCACTTCGACGGTCTTATCAATATCACCGTCCGTCCCAAATCGCTTGATATTGAAATCTTGTCCCAAGAATTCCTTGTCAAACTCATAATCTTCGCTGCTGGGTCCCAGACTTATACTGACAATCTGTTT
>CAYPUM010000523.1:0-2975 GCA_964413545.1 uncultured Roseibacillus sp.
AGGGCGTTTTACGAGCAGATGAAGGCCCTGCATGAGTTTGTGAGCTTCACCTCGAAGATGTCGGACCGGGTGGCGTCGATGCCGCACGGGAAGGCGATGCAACTGGCGATGAAGCTCTTCGGGTGAGGGACTTGCGAAAGGCGGAGGGGGTGGGGACGAGCGGTGGATGCGCATGGGGACCAGCGCGGAAAGCCCTGTTTTTCAGGCGGGAGCGGAAAAAATCGGCCGCGGATGAATGAAGTCTTTGTAGGAATGGCGGGATGAATTAGGATACCGGTCGAGGAGGCATGGGGCCTGCTTTGTTGCGAGGCTCGGGACGAATGGCGCGCGCGGTGAAACAAGGACAGGGATTGAAGATTCTGGTGACCCTTGCGAGTCTGGTGATCCTGATCACCGGGCTCAAGATGGCGGAGGGTTTTTTTGTGCCGGTGTTGCTGGCCTTTTTCATTGCGACGGTGAGTTTTCCGATCACGCATTTTTTGCGGACGCATCGGGTGCCGCGCTCGCTGGCGGTGTTGATCACGGTGATGGTGGACTTTGCGTTTCTGATCGGGCTGGTGATCATTGCGATTTCGCTGGTGGGGGACTTGCAGGAGAAGTGGGAGGTGAAGTACCGGGATTTGAGTTACCGCAAGGTGCAGGCGGCGGAGGACTGGGCGGTTTCGGTTCTTGACGAATGGGAGGTGGAGAACTCGCGCGAGGAGGTCCGCAAGTATGTGACCGCCGACCTGCTGCAACAGTTGCGGGAGATCAAGGTGGAGGACATCGTGGACATGAGCACGAACCTCGTGGGGCGCGTGGCAAGTTTTTTCGGGACGGCGTTCGTGGTGTTGATCATCACGGTCTTCATGCTGACGGAGGCGCGGATGTTCGGGCGGCGGCTGAACGCGATCTGCGAGGCGCGGGGGCCAAACATCCAACGGATGCTGAGTGCGACGAAGGACATCCAGCGGTTCCTTGGGATCAAGACGGTCGTGAGTCTGGCGACGGGGTTTCTTGCGGGGTTTCTGTGCTGGGCGGCGGACCTTGATTTTTACGTCTTGTGGGGGATTCTGGCGTATGCGCTGAACTACATTCCGGTGGTGGGGTCGGTGATAGCGGGGGTGCCGCCGGCGATTCTGGCGCTGCTTCTCTACGGCTGGCCGAGCGCGATAGCGGTGGCGGTCGGGTACACGGCGATCAACGTCTTTCTGGGGAATTTCGTGGAGCCGATGATGATGGGGCATCGCTTCGGGATGTCGACGCTGGTGGTGATCGTGTCGGTCATGTTCTGGGGCTGGGTGTGGGGGCCGGTCGGGATGCTTCTGGCGGTTCCGATCATGATGATGCTGAAGGTGGTGCTCGACAACAGCTACGAGTATCGCTGGCTGGCCATCGCGATCAGCAAGGAGCGCCAGCCCACCAACGAGGCGAACGAGATCCGGGGCGCGGTGGAAGCCGCGGATGACGTCCAGCTTCCCGGAGGGACTGCCCCCGAGGGAGGCGGATCTTCGCAGTGAGCGGGTTCCGGAGGTTCCGGAGGCTGGCGCGGGGCGGAGGGTGTCCGGCGGAGCGGGTCTTGCTTGGGGGGGCGGCCTTTCTGCGCGCGGCGGCGTGCCGGCTTTGGTTGCTGGCCGGGGGACCCGCGGCGCGGTAGGGAGGCGTGCCGATGCCTGTTCTTCCATCCGGCCAGCCTGGGCGGCGGACCTTTCAGCTCGAGTTGCTGCGCTCTCTGCCCGCGGGATGTTTCGAGACCCTTGTGCTGACCTTTTCGGTGTTGCTCGCGGTGCGGGTCTTCGAGGCCGCCAGCTGGCAGAAGGCGCTGCTGATCGCATCTTCGAGCGTGGGACTGCTGTTGAGTCTGTTCCTGGTGCAGGTGATCCGGCGGACCGGCTGGTCGTTGAATGCCACCGCGGCGGGCATCTGGATCGTCTCGGGGTGCGTGCTGGCGATGGCCGCGCTGCCCGGCGGCGGGGTGGTTCGCTACCTTGCCGGGGTCAGCGTGGCCCTTATGGGGATGATGCTGGCGAACCCGCTTCTTTCGCAGATCTACCAGCGGCATTATCCGGATGCCACGCGGGGACGCCTGTTTGCGGTCACCGCCTTGAGTCGCAAGGTGGCGGCTCTCGTCTTCGCGGCCGCTTTCGGCTGGTTTCTGCGGAAATCCCTCGATGGTTACGTCTGGCTCCTCGCGGTCTACGCCGCGGCGTGCCTCGCCATGGCGGCCGCGGTCCTTGGCATGGATCGCGTGAACCTGACGAAGGTGGCCCGCGTGAAGCTGTTTGCGGCCTTCGAGCACGTCGGCCGCGACCGCGAGTTTCGCAAGCTTCTCGCCTCATGGATGCTGCTGGGGATCGGGAACCTGTTTTGTTTCTCGCTCTTCGTCGAGTTCATTGCCAACCCGCGCTACGGCTATCAGCTCGACGAGTTCCGCATCGGGTTCATCACGGGATCCGTTCCCGAGATCATGGTCGTCTTGTGTGTGGTGGGGTGGGGGCACGTGTTCGACCGGCTGAACTTCTACGTGGTGCGCGGCGCCATCAACACGTTCTTCGCAAGCGGGTTGGCCATATATTTCCTCTGCGACGGTGTCTGGGCGCTGGTGGCGGGGATCGCCCTGCACGGGATGGCGCGGGCCGGCGGCCACGTCGCCTGGAGTCTTTGGGTGACCAAGTTCGCGAAGCCGGATCACGTCGCGGAATACATGAGCGTGCACACCTTCCTGACCGGAGTCCGCGGGGTGCTGGCCCCTTTCCTTGCCTTCTACGCCGCGCAGTCCGAGCACCTTGGTCCCCGCGCCGTAGCGCTCACCAGCGTCACCTTGATCGCAATCGCCACCGCCATGATCGCCCCCTCGATGCGCCTCCGCCCGCCGCGCCGCCCGGCCCGCCTCGTCGAGCCGGATCCGAGGTGAGGGGGGACGCGTTGGGCGATGGGCGATGTGCGTTGGGCGTTGGGCGATGGGCGATGGGGGTTGGGCGATGGGGGTTGGGCGA
>CAYPUM010000524.1:0-2968 GCA_964413545.1 uncultured Roseibacillus sp.
GGGATCTCGATCGTTTCGCGGGCGAGGGTGTGGTGCGGCTATCCTCGGTGACCGAGCTCGATCTGTACACCTACCGCGTCGCGGGATGTGTCGGCGAATTCTGGACGGAGATTGGATTCGCGGGACGACGGCGCTTTTCGACGGAATCCCGCGAGCAGCTTCGGGAATGGGGGGCTGGTTACGGGAAGGCACTGCAGCTGGTGAACATTCTCCGGGATCTGCCCAACGATCTCGACCGGGGGCGCTGTTACCTGCCGGGCGATCGGACGCCGGGCGGCAAGGAGCTCACCGAGGCGGCGCGGTCGTGGATTCCGAAGGCACGGCAAGGCATGGTCGACGGGCTGCGATACACGCAAAGCCTTTGCGGGCTGCGGTTGCAGATCGCCACCGGGTTGCCGGCGCTTCTTGGATTGCGGACCCTTGATCTGCTGAAGCGCGCCACATGGGCCGACCTCGAGGCGGGCGTCAAGGTGTCCCGGCGGGAAGTGCGGGCTTCCGTCCGGCAGGCCATTGCGGCGAGCGTCCCATGGATGCGGGGCGGATGGGAGTGACGTCAGAAGGCACCGAGGGCGGCGGAGAGACTCACGAGGGAGGTTTCGCCTTCGGCCACCTTGGCGGTGCCGACCCGCGAGGAGGGGACATGTGCGGTGAGGCTGGGGAAACCGGAGTGCGGGTCGAGGCGCACCGCTCCTTCGAGGACGCGTCCCCCCCAGGGATCGACGTAACGGATCGGAAAGGAGGCGGCGTGCTTCCGCAGCTTGGCGGGCATGCCGATGAGGACCACGAAATGGCCCCCCACGATGCGCCAGGCCGGCGGCTTGTCGCGGCTCCAATCCGAAGGGCGCGCCAGCCGGCGCAGGCTGACGACGGGAGGCAGTCCCTTCTTGAGCGATTTGCGGAGGCGGCTGTGGGTGCGTTCCAAGAGGTCGCGGCCGGACTCCCCTTCGTTCCGGAGGAGGACCTCGTGGGTGAGCTTGGGAAGGATGCGGCCCGCGCACAGTTCGTTGCCGATGTCGCAAAGATCCAGCAGGTTGATTCCCTGTCGGCGATGCCAGCGGAGACGGTCCCCGACATGTCCGGACGGCTGCAGCCCGTGGGCGCGGATTACGTAGGACATGCGCGCCCGCGTCGTGTCGCCGGGCAGGCCTTCGGCGACGGTCCGCCATCGGGGGGCTCCGAAGCTCAGGGCGTTGAGGAGGGCGGCCGGCCCGCAGGCGTTGCCCGAGATCGCGAGCTGGTCGACCGGCGTGGCGTCCTTGCGGGGCGCGGCAAGATCCAGCCCGGAGGAATGCGCCTCCGGCGCACAGAGCAGGACGAGGGTCGCGGCGAGTCGGGTCAAGGGTTCGGAGGGTTCTGCGGAGCCAACGCGATCTCTCCGGCGAGCACGTCGTTCGAGGGCTTGATGTCCACGATGTTCCCGCCCACCGTCAGCGTGCTGCGAATCGGGATGCTGTCGGAGCGGGAGGGAACGTTGAAGGGGATCGTCAGCACGCGGGTGTCACCCGGACGCAGGCTGGGAATCGTGAGCGGGAAATTGCTTTCGCCCATCATGACATCGAGGCGGCTGTTGGGCAGCATCTCGGTGCCGCGGTTCTCGACCGTGACCTGCAGGCGCCCCACGGGTTCCTCGGAGGTAGGGCCGACATAGTAGTTCGAGGCGACGGCGCCGTCGTAGATGCCGCCGGTTTCGGAATTCATTACCCGCCCGAGGTCGAGGACGCCCCGGCCGTATTCCGGATCGTCACCCGGGGCCCCCGCGGCGTTGAGGTAATCGAGCACGAGACCACGCGCGCTCTCGACCGGCAGGGGGGCAAACTCGGAGGCCGCCGCCGCGAGGGCGGCCGATACGATGGGAGCGCTGGCGGAAGTCCCCGAGAAGAGGACGAATTCGTCATCGAGCCAGGCGGCGTTGAGGCTGAATCCCGGCGCTGTGAGATCGAGGGTCGATCCGCGGTTCGAGAAGTCGAGGACCTCGCCGGCGGCATCGACCGCCCCGACGGCGAGCACCTCGTCGAGGGCGGCGGGGTAGGCGGGCCGGTCCAGTCCTTCGTTGCCGGCCGCCGCGACGACGACGGCGCCCTCGGCGACGGCGTATTGCACGGCATCCCGCACGAGGGCGCTGTCGCCGTAGGAACCCATCGAGATATTGATGATTTGGGCCCCCTCGTCGACGGCGCGCGTGATTCCTTCGGCGAGCAGGAAGGAATTCGAGGATCCGTTTTGGTCGGCGATGCGGATCGAGAGCAATTCCGCGGAGGGCGCCACGCCGGGGGTGGCCCCGTGCCGGCCGATGATCTGGGAGGCGACCGCGGTCCCGTGGCCGTGCAGCGGAACGGGGTCCTCGCTGGTGACGAGGTCGATCTCGCGGATGCCTTCGGGAAAGGCGGCATGAGGGCTTACGCCGGTGTCGAGGATGGCGATCTTGATGCCCTCGCCCCACGCGGAGTTGTCGGTCGTGATGCCGAGCCATTCGAGGGTTGCGCTCCCGAAGGGGAGAGCGCCCGGTTGGGCCTCGATATCGGGGAGCCGCGGGATGGATACAAGGAAGTTGCCTTCTATCTGGTCATTGTCGGCGAGGAGCCCCTCGAGATCGGCAAGGTCGTCGAACCCGACCCGCGCCGCCCGGAAGCGGTCCATTTGACCGAGGAGGCGCACGCCGCTTCCGGAGAGCGACCCGAGGAATCGACGGTAGTCATCGTCGGACCCGAACCGCAGGACCCGTTCGTGGGGCATGCCGAGCAGGAGATCCTCGATACTGGGACGCTTCCGGCCGTCCCAGTAGGAACTGGACTTGCCGGGAGGGTTGGGCCGGTCGATGAGGCGGCCGGAGCGGCTCGGCACGGGAGGGTCCTGCTCGGAGGCGGCACGAATCTTGGTCACCGCGTCCTGCGCGATCCAGAATCCAAGGAGTGCGCCGCAGACGATGGCAAGCGGGCTGAAAATCCAGTTCTTGGCCGATCTGGTCATG
>CAYPUM010000525.1:0-961 GCA_964413545.1 uncultured Roseibacillus sp.
GCAGCAAAGTTGCCCTGCCTGATGCAGGGTGCAAGATTCAGGATGCAGTCCCGTGTGCCCTCCATCCTGCATCCTCCATCCTGCATCCTGCATCATGGTCCGAGGCCTGCCTCGCTAGAACCCCTCGACCGGCGAGCGCTTGCCGTCCTCGGGGCTTTGCTTCGCCGCCTCCTCCGCGCCGAGCGTCGCCACCCGCAGATCCCCGACTTCGGCATCGAGGCGACGATGGGCCTCCTCGGAGAACACCGCCGGCGGCGCAAGGCGCTCCTTGAAGCGGGCCACGCCTTCCATCGCGCCGTCGAGATCGCCCGCCGGCATGCCTTCAAGAACACGCAGGGCGTCCTCCGCCGCGTCAAGCCGATGACAGATCATGATGAGATCGTTCCCGGCGGCCACCGCGCGGCGGATCGTCTCGTCCCAACCGAGGGTGTTGAGGATCGCGCCCATGTCGAGGTCGTCCGTCATGACCAGCCCCTCGAATCCCAGCTCGCCGCGCAGGCCGTCGCGGATCACGGCCGGTGAGAGCGAGGCGGGCGTGGGCGCCGGGTCGAAGCACGGGTAGTGCGCATGGCCGATCATCATGCTGTCAACGCGTCCCGCAAAGGCCCGGAACACCGCCAGCTCGCAGGCTTCGAGTTCCGCCCGCGACCGCGCGATCACCGGCAGATCGTGGTGCGGGTCCAATCCCGCGAACGTGTAGCCCGGAAAGTGCTTGCCGCACGAGAGGACACCCTCGCCCGCCATGGCGGCCCGAAACCGTTCCGCGTTCTCCGTCACCTCCCCGACGCTCCCCCCGTAGCAGCGCCCCTTGAGCGAGTTGTCCGCCTCGTCATCGAAGGAGATGTCGAGCACCGGACAGAGGTCGAGATTGAATCCGAAGAGGCGCAGCAGCCGGTCAAGATATCCGGCGTTCGAGGCGGGAAGGAAGGCGGCAGGCAAGTCACGCCAATAAGGAATTGCG
>CAYPUM010000525.1:971-2966 GCA_964413545.1 uncultured Roseibacillus sp.
GCGAGTTGTCCGCCTCGTCGTCAAACGAGATGTCCAGCACCGGACACAGATCCAGATTGAACCCGAACAGGCGCAGGAGCTGTCCGGTCAACCGCCCGTGGCGGGCGATCAGCTCGGGGTCCCCCTTGTAACGCAACTGCTGCGCGCCCGGCGGCTCGTTCCCGATCAGCCGCAACCGCGACACCCGCCCTCCTTCCTGGTCGATCGTCACCACCGGCTCCACCGCGCTCAAATCGCGCAGGTCGTCGATCAGCTTCCGCAACTGCCCCGCCGACTCGATGTTGCGGCCAAACAGGATGAACCCGCCGGGCTGCAACCGCCTCAAACGCCCGGCCGTCCCGGAGTCCAACTCCTTCCCCGGCACGCCCACCAGCAACAGCTCATTCGGAACCATGCAGCCAAGGCACCACGGCATCCCGGCGCGGACAAGCTTGTTTCGTGGCGGGCGCTTGTTCTCACACCCGGAACCGCTCGTCGTTCCACAGCCGCTCCCCCCCTTCGAAAGCGTGGCTGTTATGGCCCCGCTCCACGCCCTCCGGCAGTTCCTTCAGGTGCTTGGCGCCACCCCCGCCGATCACGATCGATTCGGGCAGAAGCGCCTCCCTCAGCATCGCGACCGTCTCGTGCACGCTCTCCTCCCAGCGCGCCTTGCCGAGCTTTTTCATGGCGGGCTTGCCGAGCTGGTCTTCGAGACTCCGGTCCTCCGACCAGCGCAGATCACACAACTCGAGCGCGATCACGTGATAATCCGCGATAAGGGCCGATCCCAGCCCCGTCCCGAGGCTCAGAAACAACATACGGCCTCCCTCGTAGCACCCCACCGCCTGCATGGCCGCGTCGTTGATCACCTTCACCGGCTTCCCGAAAGCCTCCTCGAACTGAAACCCCGCCCACCCGCGACCCAGGTTCTGCGGCTCCCACGGAATCCTTCCGTCCACGATCGGGGCCGGAAAACCGACCGTCACCGCGTCGAACTCCCAACCGCCCGTCGCCCCTTCCAGATCGGCCCGCAGCTGCTCCGGCGTGTAGCCCGGCCCGCTGGGCAGCTTGGTGCGCTTCTCCTGCCCCGTGACCCGCAGCTTCACGTTGCTTCCGCCAACATCAACAACAAGAACCGTCATTTGAACCCGCGCGGCGCCTGCGCCACGCACCCTCTTGCCTCATTCCGATGCAAAAAACAACTCCGCATCCGCCAAAACCGCCCCCGAGCCGCTCCACACGCCCCTCGGGCGCCGGAGCACCGGCGTTCGCCACAAACACTTGGTTCTGAAACCGCCCCCCTTGATGCCGGCGGGCGGGTTTTCTTGCCGCCCCGGGCAGAGGGTGATAGATTTCGAAAGTGAGAGCAACAGGTGGGTTTCTCCTTCAGGCACAATAAGGACAGCGCCCTGAAAGGCGAAGCCGCCGAATGCTTCATAACTCGCTGAAAACAAGCAATTTGCCTCGTTAGCTCAATTGGTAGAGCAGCTGACTCTTAATCAGTTGGTTCCAGGTTCGAGTCCTGGACGGGGTACGTTGATTATGAACTGGTTATAGCGAACGAGGAATCGAAAGGAAACCTCCGTGTGCACTTGCTGTGCGATTCGGAAAGCCAACTGCCCGCTCCGCTGTGCGTTTGAGGCGAGTCCCACCGGGCCGGCGAGCGGCGAATCGGTCACCCTCGCCCAAACTTTGGAGAACGCCCCTCCGCGCCCCTCTCCGCCACCGGGAGAGCCTTCCGCCCGGCAGGCCACCAGGAACACCCAGCCACCGCTCCCCGCCTCCCACAATCGCCCCACCGCGCCCCGCACGCCCTCCGGCCTCCAGGGCGAGAGCCCGCCACTCATCCCCCCGCGGCCACCGCTCCCCGGAGTCACCCGCAACGCCCGCCCCCGGATCGCCCCGCCCGCACCGCAGCCCGCCGGCCCCGCGCCGATTCGTCCCGCCCGGCGACTCCACACCCCCCCGGGGGGCAGGGGGGCACGTCCCCACGCCCACGGGCGACCGGCGCGTAGG
>CAYPUM010000526.1:0-2960 GCA_964413545.1 uncultured Roseibacillus sp.
ATCATGGACGAAACGCAGCGGCGGCTGGCGCTCAGCTACGAGATGAACCCCGCCAACCTCGCCTGTTACGGGTCCTACTTCCTCTTCCTCAGCGAAGCCCTCGCCCGAGTCAAAGGCGAAGACGGCGAGAAGGACGTCATCCGGAACCGGCAGCAGGCAGCCCTCGATCTCGCCAATTCCACCGTCCATTACTGCCTGAAATACAAGGACGAGGCCCCCGCCATGCTCACCGGGGCCACCGCCGCCCACGACTACATCCAGATCCGCTTCTCCGAACCCGAACCCGACATCAACGAAATCTCATCCTTCCTCGCCGTGCTCGACGGGTGCATGATCCGCTTCGAGGAGATCCGCGATCACATGCAGCAGAACGGCGCCTGGGACAACTTCTCCATCCATCGCCGAAGCGAAATGGACAAGGGCTACTCGCTCCTCAAGGTCCTCCGGCAGACCGACCACGAGATGTACGTGAATCTCCTTTCGGAGAACGAACCAGTCTCGGCCGTCGCACCGAGCCGGGATCCCGGCCACCCGGCCGGCCAGTGACCCTCGTGGACGGTGCGGTCCCTCGCGCCGTCGCCCGCGCATCGCTGATCCGACGCCGCCGGAACGGCCGCGTCCACCCCTGAGCACCCGAAAGCCCCCGCTCCGCCATCGATGTATGGTCGAGCGCATGCAACGCTCGCAGACGGCTCTCCGTCTTCCTTTTCGCGTCTCCCGCGCCATGCCCCGCCCGGCATCTCTCATACCGGCCCTTGCGCTCGGCCGGAACATGCGGGATGCTGCTCCCATGAGCATTGCTTCCCCGTCTTTGGACCTTAAAGAGGACATCCTCCGCCTCAAGGAGGAGCGCAACGCCGTGCTCCTGGCGCACAACTATCAGATCGGCCCGATCCAGGACCTCGCGGATTTCGTGGGCGATTCCCTCGGGCTCTCGTACCGCGCCCGCGAGACCGACGCCGAAGTGATCGCCTTTTGCGGCGTGCACTTCATGGCGGAAACCGCAAAGATCCTCAATCCCGACAAGACCGTCATTGTTCCCGACAAGGACGCGGGGTGTTCTCTCGAGCAGTCCTGTCCGGCGGAGGACCTCAAGGCCTACCTCGACGAACACGCCGGGCGAGACTACTACGTGATCGCCTACATCAACTGCTCGGCCGGAGTGAAGGCCCTCGCCGACGTCATCTGCACCTCCGGCAACGCCGTCACAATCGTGGAAAAGGCCCCCGCCGATCGTCCCATCCTCTTCGTTCCCGACGCCAATCTCGGCGCATGGGTCATGGAGCGCACCAGCCGCAAAATGGACCTCTGGCAGGGCGCCTGCCATGTGCACGTCGAGTTCACCCGCGACTCGATCCGGAAGATCAAGGACGAATACCCCGACGCGGTGGTGGTGGCGCACCCCGAATGCACCACCGCCGTCCGCCTCCTCGCCGACGAAGTCTGCTCGACCGAAAAAATGATCGCCTTCTGCCGCGAATCGCCCGCCCGCAACATCATCGTCGTCACCGAGGGCGGCATGCTTCACCGCCTGCGCAAGGAGGCCCCGGACAAAAACCTCGTCGCCGGACCCACCGACACTTGCGCCTGCGCCGATTGCAAATACATGAAGCTTAACACTCTCGAAAAACTCCACGCCTGCCTCGATCGCCTCGCCCCGCGGGTGGAAGTCCCTGAACCGACACGCCTCAAGGCCGAGGCCGCCGTCCTCCGCATGCTCGAACAGTCCTGATCCCCGCCTTTCGCTCGACACTCACCCTGCCTGCCCTTAGGGTCCGCCCGACGACTAGAAACCATGAAACTCCACCTGCTTACCGCTTTCCTGTTCCTCGGAGCCCTCGCCTGCGGGACTTTCGCCGCTGAAGACAAAAAGGAACCCGCCAAGCATCCCGAGGCCGCCGCTCCCGGGAACGACAAGGGCGGCAAGGCCTCCGATCCAGCCTCCGACGCGTCCCAAGTCCCCGAACTCGACCCGGAGACTGCAAAATCCCACGCCTCATACGGGTTCGGTTTTCGCTCCGGCGCCCAGTTCGCCCGCCAGACCGTCCGCCTCGGCCTCACGCCCGCCGACATCGAGCGCGAGGCGTTCGTCAAGGGGTTCTTCGATGCCTTCGCGCAAAAGGAATCCTCCATTTCACAGGAGAACATCAACACCGCCGCCAACGCCCTGATCGAAGCCATCAAGCAACGCGAGAAAAAGATCGCGCAGGAAAATATCGAGGCCGGCAAGGAGTTCCTCGCAAGGAACAAGGAACGCGAGGAGGTCGTCACCACCCCCAGCGGCCTCCAATACGAAGTCCTCGAAAAAGGGGAGGGACCCGTCTACGAGGCGCCTTCCGACGGCGCCCCTCCCAACAAGACCTTCATGGTCAAATACCGCGGCACCCTCATCGACGGCACCGAGTTCGACTCCTCCGAGGGCAAGGCCGTCCCCATGAGCCTGAATGTCATCCCCGGCTTCAAGGAGGCCCTCACCACCATGCCGGTCGGCGCGAAGTGGAAGCTCTTCATCCCCTCCGAACTGGCCTACAAGGACCAACGCCGCTCGAACGACCTCGGCCCCAACAGCACCCTCATCTTCGAACTCGAACTCGAAGAAATCAAGGACGCCCCGAAACCGCCCGGCCGCGCAAGGGCCGTCTCCCCCCCGGTCCGCATCCCTCCCGCCCCGAAGGACCAAGGCGGTAAACCAGGGAAGAAAGCCACTGCCGTCTCGCCCCCGGTCGGAATCCCTCCCGCCCCGAAGGACAAGAACGACAAGCCCAAGGATAAACCCAAGGCGAAAGCCACCGCCGTCTCGCCCCCGATCCCAATCCCCGTCAAACCCCCGAGCGAAGAAGACGACGAAAAGGAGCCCGGCGCAAACGACCAGCCTCCCGGGGACGAAGATCCGGCCCCGTCCTCCGGAGCGAAGGACCAGTAATTACCAAGAGAGTAGTTATTCCGTCTCCCGCCACTTC
>CAYPUM010000527.1:0-2945 GCA_964413545.1 uncultured Roseibacillus sp.
TCTCTCTCTCTCTCTCTCTCTCTCTCTCTCTACCTTTCTCTCGCGTCCCTCTCTCTCTCTCCCTACGTTCACGCTCACTCTCACACTCACTCTCCATCGCCTATGCTGCGCACTGCACCGGCTTCCAGCTCCAGCATCCCGGCCCGGATCGTCCCGCGCCGGACAAGGAGGCTTGCGTCCGCCGCAAGGTCGAGGGTGTCGACCGAGACCTGCGCGCCTTCGAGCACGGTGAGGATTGCGAGAGGAGCGAGGCCGAGCGTCTCTCCGCCGATGGACTCGCCCTCGTCGAGGGTCAGCTCGCCCTCGAGAGGCGTGCTGCCGAAGACGAGGATCGAGAGATCCGCGTCGGCGAAGAACGGTTCGTAGGTGGCGCCGCCCGGCCCGAGGATGGCGCCCCCGCTCCCCGGGGCCATTCCGCCGGGGCCGTCCGCCGCTCCCCAGTAGTTGCGAGTGACATCGAGGATCTCGCCGGAGTTGTTCCAGAGCGCCGTTGCACTCTGGAAGCGGTTGTTCCGAATGAGGTGACCGGCATGGGTGCCGGGCGCCTGGTCGTCGACCACGAGATCCCCATGGCCCGCCGGATCGGCGGCGGCGCCGTTCCCTTGGAAATCGTTTCCCTCGATGGTGACCTGTTGCGCCCCGAAATCCGGATCGCCCGTCTCGCCGAAGCTCGTGAGGCGCAGACCACCCACCGCGTTGTTGAGCCACAGGTTGGATTGCAGGACGCACTGGCGCGGGCCGGCCGCCATGCCACGGGTATTTCCCGCGAAGGTGTTGCCGGTCAGCGTCACCTCGTCAAGGCTCCGGGCGCCGCCGTGGAAGCCGATGTCGTGTCCTTCAAACCGGTTTCCGTCGACCAGCGGGGAACGGGTTCCGCTCGGGCCCACGTTCCGGTCGCCGTCGACCAGCAACCCGGCCTGCGCCACGGCCCCGTCGCGCAGGACATCGTTCTCGATGAAATGCAACCCATGGAAGGCCGCGCTCCCGTCGAGGAAGACCGCCGACCCGCTCCCGGCCGCCGCCACGAACACATTCTGCGAGATGGTTGCATCGATTGCGGTGGCCCGCAGGGAAAGCGCCGCACCGGTCGCCCCGGCGTTCACCGCGACGTGGTTCCCCGCAAACTGGAACTGACTCAAGGAGGTGGTGGCGGTCACCACTCCGCTGGCACCGGGCGCGGCGGCGGTCATGGCAAATCCGGAAACGGTGATTGATCCCGCCCCCGAGGCGAGTTGGAGGGCCGGGCCCGCAGCGGGCGCCACCACCGACTCGACGACCGGATCGGGCGCGCCGGTGATCCGCCCGCGGGCGTCCTCGCCGGCCATGGCGCCGGTGAGCGTCAGGGGGCTCTTGTTGAGGAGGACGTTTTCCGGATAGAGTCCCGGAGCGACCTCGATTGTGTCGCCGGGATTGGCGGCATCGATTGCGGCCTGGATCGAGGTGTAGGCCTCGCCGGGCCCGACATTCCGAACCGCGGCCGAAGCCAGCGCCGGAAGGATGAAGAGCAAGGAAACGAGAACAATCGGTTTCATGGTGTGGGGAAGAGGGTTATCGGAAGGGTTGTGAATTCGAGGGTCGGCGCACGGCCGCGCGGGACGAGGCCGCTGCTCCTCAGGCGCGGCGACGCTGCTGCGCCGCGCCCATGGTCAGGATGACCACAAGGAGCGTGGCCGAAGACGGTTCAGGCACGATGGTGAATCGGGTGAACACCTCAAGGTTGTCCACCACCGAAACATTGTTGGCCGGAGCCTGGACGCGAAAACCCACCTCGTTTGAGGTCACGTGGTCGTAATAACCGGTCCAGGTGAGACCTTCCCACGAGGCAAGGGGCGGGACATCCTCGACCAGAACCTTGCTGACGGCGAGGTCCCGAGCGGTGTGTCCCTCACCATGGAAACCGGGCAGAACCGCGAAGGCGCCCGCATCGTAGGCCACCGCCTCGACGTGGAAGTCGACGCGATACCAATCTCCCCCACCGGCCGGACTCGCGGCGAAAGGGACATCGACGGAAAGATATCCCCCCATGCCGAGGTCCCATGCCCCGTCTCCCCCGCTCCGGTTGAAGTCGAACTCATTGTCGGGATCCTGCCAACCGGTAGAATAGGGTCCCAGAGTCACCGTCACGATGGAATCCCCGCAGGGGTTCTCAAGGACGTTGGCGGAGGCCGATTGGCTGTCCGTGTCAAAGTAGAACTCCTGCCGGGTCGTGCCGGGTTCACCATACCATGACGGCGGAGACAGGGTGGCATGGAGGGCTCCACCCCCCCCTGCAATCAGGAGAGCCGCGGTCCGGAAAAAAACACGCAGCAGACTCATCTGGCCGTGAAATCAAGGTGGGGGAAACGACCCGCTCCGAAAGCCATGCGATGAATTCGGCGCCGGGAATCAATCCAACCGCCGACCCGGAACGGAGGCCGCCCCGACTCCTTCCCCCCTGGCCGGGAATGGCCAGGGGGGAAGAACGGCACGATCGTGCCGGTCATGCGCCGGAGCAGTTGGAGTCCCGGGCAGGGCATGAATTCAGGGGGCGTCTCCTCCGGTGTAGAAGTTCGCCTGAAGCAGGGCGTAGTCGTCGAGGTTGACGGCGCCGTCGCCGTTGATGTCGCCGGTCGGATCGGTCGTCAGGTAGCGATAGCGCAACACCGAGTAATCGAGGGTGTTGACCACGTTGTCTCCGGTGAGGTCCCCTCCGGGCAGCAGGTCGGCCCCGGTGAGGTCCGCCGTGCCCACCCCTTCCGGGGTGAAGGACACCGCCACCTTGCTGCGCAGGTTCCATGCCGTCTTGGCGCTCAGGGCGACCGTTCCGGCCGGGACGTCCTCGAGGCTCACCGAGCCGGTGGAGGCCGGCACCGTGCCGGTCCCGGTCAGGCTGACCGTGGCGGTCCATGTCTCGAGCACCGCCCCGCTGCTCGCGGTGGCCACGAAGGTCACCTCCCGCAATCCGC
>CAYPUM010000528.1:0-2936 GCA_964413545.1 uncultured Roseibacillus sp.
CGTCCTACCCGCACCTGTTCGTCGACGAGTCCGGCGTGATCCACTACGCCATGACGGTCGCCGACAACGGCGATGATGTTCCCTACACCGACATCCGCTACCTCAAGTCGCTCGACGGCGGACAGAGCTGGAAGGCGATGAACGGGACGCCGGTTTCCATCCCAACCGCTGCGGCCGGCGCATCCTCGGCCGCGACCCTGATCAACCGGCCTGACGAGCACAACTACAAGACATGGCTGGCCTGCATGCATGCCAAGAACGGCAAGGTCCACTTCGTCTACCAGACGGGCAACCCATGGGATCCCGCCGGCGCGGGCAATCCTCCGGCGATCACCCCTTACATGAACTACATGCGCTTCGATCTGGCGAGCGGCGCGCGGGAAATCGACCGCACCTCGCTGGGCGGCCCGGACCTCGCGATCAACGCGGAATCCGCCTCGTTCGCCTCGATCATCGACCATCCCGACAGCCCGCTCTACGTGGTGGGCGAAGGACCCAACGGCCATCGCCTGCTGGCGCTCGTCAGCGATGACAACGGCCAGACGTGGCAGGACTACGCGCGGTCGGACTGGCACAACATCATCGCCAATCCCGGACTGGCGCGCGACGTCACCCCGGACGGCGAGATCATCGGCGGCGTGGCGCTGAGCGACCCCTTCTGGGCCACCGTGAACTTCTTCAGTCTGCCCGCCGTCAACAACCCGCCGGAGGTCGAGGCCGGCGCCGACGGCACGGCGGATTTCCCCCTGCGCTCAACCGGCCTGAACGCCACCGTTACCGACGACGGGGTGACGCCGCTGACCACCACCTGGAGCAAGGTGAGCGGGCCGGGCAGTGTCTCGTTCGGCGACGCGGGGGCGGTCGACACGGTCGCCATCTTCTCGCAACCCGGCGCCTACGTGCTGCGCCTGACCGCGGACGACGGCGATTCGCAGGTGTCCGACGAGGTGCAGGTCACGGTTGACGAGGAGATCTCCGCTTCGGGATATCCCGGGGAGTGCGGCACGGTGCAAGCGCGCGTCTACGGGGGCGACGACTGGCACAAGGTGGCGTTCCGGCAAAACTACACGAACCCGGTGCTGGTCATGGGGCCGCCGAGCTTCGGTGGCTCGGAGCCGGTGACCATCCGCGTCAGGAATGTGACGGCCTCCGGTTTCGAGTTCCAGCTCGACGAGTGGAACTACCTCGACGGTTCGCACGGATTCGAGACCATCGGCTACCTCGTGTTTGAGGCCGGCGATCATACCTTGGACGACGGCACCCGCATCCAGGCGGGCACGGTGTCCGTGGACCACAACTTCGGATCGGTGAGCTTCCCGTCCGCCTTCGCCGCCGCCCCGGCCGTTTTGGTGCAGACGAGCACCCGCAACGGAGCCTCCGCCGTGACGGAGCGGCTCAAGAGTATCGCGGCCGCCGGTTTCGAGGTTCGCGTGCAGGAAGAAGAGGGGCAGGATGGGGACCACGCCGTCGAGACGGTGGGCTGGATCGCGGTCGAGGAGGGGGCCGGGACAACGGACGGTCTGCTCTTCGAGGCCGCGGTGACGGCGCAGGATGTCAGCGAGGAGGACAAGAACATCGTCTTCAGCCAGGCCTTTGCGTCCGCCCCGGTCTTTCTGGCAAGCATGCAGACCTTTGCGGGGACGGACCCCTGTGCCCTGCGCCACAAGACGCTGAACAAAGACGGCGCCACCGTCTTCGTCGAAGAGGAGCAATCCGCGAACGACGAAGTCGATCACGCCAACGAGCGCGTCGGCTACCTCGCCATCGATCAGGGGCTGTTCGGGGGCGACCGCGTGACCGGGACGCTGCGCTTTCAGGACGGAGCCACTCTCTTCGCCGGGGGGGCGGTCTGGTCCGGGACGGAAGACACCGCAATCCGCTCGGATGCCGTCAACAACAACTACGGAACGGCGGGCGCCTTGCAACTCCGCGACCGGACCATCGATGACGACGGACTCTTCCGCTTCGACCTGTCTTCACTCCCGCCGGAAATCACCGTGGAATCCGTCATCTCCGCCACGCTCAACCTGACGACGGACAGCGCTACAGCCGAGGGGGCCAACACCTTCGAGCTGTTCATGGTCGACACCAACGACAGCGGCTGGATCGAGGGGGCGCAGGCCGGCGCGCAACCCCCGGTTGGAACCGGCGCCACCTACTCCCACGAAGTCCATGACACGACCGGATGGGACGGCGGCGGCCGGTCTCCCGTGGGGCGGATGAACGGGGACACGCCGATTTCCAGCGTGACCTTTTCCTCCCTGCCTGCCGCAGGCGACAAGGTGGACTTCGTTTTTTCGGACCCCGCCGAGATGGCGCTGATCAAGAGCTGGATCGAGGGCGGCGCCAACGGGGGCTTCCTTGTGCTGGGTCGGGGCCGTGACACCGGCGCCGGCGATGGAACGGTCTGGACCGTGCGATCGAGCGAGCATGCCACGGCTGCCGACCGCCCCATGCTGACGCTCGCGGTGGCTTTCGCCCCCGCTCCGGTCTACGACGCCTGGGCGGACGCCCATGCCGGCGGCGAGGGACCGGAACTCGACTTCAACCGCAACGGCGTGCCCAATGGCATCGAATACTTCATGGGCGGCACCCTCGCCAGCCCGGCATCCTTGCCCGCGCTGGTCGACGCCGGCAGCGCGTGGACGTGGACGATCCCCTACGACACCGAGGCCACCGGCCTCACATGGACGTTCCAAGTCTCCGAAGACCTCGTGAACTGGACCGACTACGATGAGACCGACACCGACGAGGTCACGGTCGAGTCCAGCCCCGACCAGATCATACTCACCCTGCCGGCCGGCGGCACCGGCAGGCAGTTCGCCCGTCTCGTGGTCCTCATCAGCCAATGAGGCGGGGCGACGCGAAACCGCCACCCGAACAACGCCCCCGGCGGGCTTGTCCTGCGTCGTGGGAGCCCATGGTCAGTCAGCTAC
>CAYPUM010000529.1:0-2936 GCA_964413545.1 uncultured Roseibacillus sp.
GCCCGGCCAGGGCCTCGACAAGCCGGTCCCCGGCAAGGTCTGGAAGGCCTCGCCCGCCACCCGCATGATGGAGCTGCTCCATGGCGCCAACGTCCCGCTCGGACTCCTCACCAACGGCGAGCACTGGATGCTCGTCTTTGCCCAGCGTGGCGAAACCACCGGCTTCGCCTCGTGGTATGCCGACCTCTGGATGCAGGAACCGGTCACCTTGCGCGCCTTCCACAGCCTGCTCCATCTCCGTCGTTTCTTCGGCGTCGCCGATACCGACACCCTCCCGGCCCTCTACACCGCCAGCGCCAAGGACCAGCAGGAAGTCACCGACCAGCTTGGCTACCAGGTCCGCCACGCCGTCGAAGTGCTTGTGCAGGCCTTCGACGCCCTCGACGCCGACTCGGACCGCGCCCTCCTTGCCGGGCTCCCGGAGAAGCGCGTCTACGATGCCGCCCTCACCGTCATGATGCGGCTCGTCTTCCTGTTCGCGGCCGAGGAACGCGGGCTGCTCCTGCTCGGCGACCCGCTTTACGACCAGCACTACGCCGTCTCCACCCTCCGCGACCTCCTCCGCGAGCGCGCCGACCAGCACGGCGAGGAGGTTCTCGAACGCCGCCACGATGCCTGGTCACGCCTCCTCGCCACCTTCCGCGCCGTCCACGCCGGCGTCCGCCACGAGTCGATGCGCCTGCCCGCCTATGGTGGCTCCCTCTTCGACCCCGACCGCTACCCCTTCCTCGAAGGCCGGACCCCCGACACCCGCTGGCAGGAGGCTCCGTCCAGCCCATTGCCGGTCAACAACCGCATCGTCCTTCACCTCCTGGAGTCCCTTCAGCTCCTCCGGGTCAAGGTTCCCGGCCGGGGACCGGCGGAGGCCCGTCGGCTCTCCTTCCGCGCCCTCGACATCGAGCAGATCGGCCACGTCTACGAAGGCCTGCTCGACCACACCGCCAAACGCGCCACCGAACCGGTCCTCGGCCTCGCCGGGAAAAGGGAACCCGAGGTCCCGGTTTCGCAGCTCGAAGAACTCGCCGGCATCACCCCATCCGTGGAGGAAGAGGAGCCGCTCGCCCCCGGCGCCGGACTCAAGGCCGCCGAATCTCCCGACGATCCGGTCATCTCCTTCCCCAAACGGCAGGTCCGCTACGCTGGGGCCCCCGCGAAACTGATCGAGTTCCTCAAGAAGCAAACCGGGCGCACCCCGAAGGCCCTCCAGAAGGCCCTCGATGCCACGGTCGACGATCACGCCCTGCTGGTCGCCTGTGGCCACGACCCGCTCCTCGCCCGCCGCGTCCGCCCCTTCGCGGGACCGCTCCGCGAAGACGATTTCGGCCAGCTCGTCGTGATCGATTCGGGCAGCCTCTACGTCACCGCCGGCACCGACCGCCGCAGCACCGGCACCCACTTCACCCCGCGCTCCCTCACCGAGCCGATCGTCAAACACACCCTCGAACCGCTCGTCTACACCGGCCCGGCCGAGGGCCTGCCCGAGGCGGAGTGGAAGCTCAAGTCGCCCAAGGAAATCCTCGCCCTCAAGATCTGCGACATGACCATGGGCTCGGGCGCCTTCCTCGTCCAGGTCTGCCGCTACCTCGCCGAGCGCCTCTGCGAGGCCTGGGAAATCGCTGAGAAGGACCACCCCGGCTCCCTCGTCATCACCCCGGAGGGTGACCTCTCCTCCGGTTCCGCCGCCGAACGCCTCCTCCCCGCCGACCCCGCCGAGCGCCTCGCCATCGCCCGGCGCTACGTCGCCGACCGCTGCCTCTACGGCGTGGACATCAACCCGATGGCCGTCGAGATGGCCAAGCTCTCCCTCTGGCTCATCACCCTGCAACGCGACCGCCCCTTCACCTTCCTCGACCACGCGCTCAAGTGCGGCGATTCCCTGCTCGGCGTCAGCTCCGTCCAGCAGATCGAGAACTTCAGCCTCCGCCCCGGAGACCGGCAGGTCACCTTTGTCACCGCCAACCTGTTCCGCTACGTGGACGAAGCCTCCGCCAAACGCCGCGCCCTCGAAGACCTGCCCTCCAACGACCACACCCAGATCGAAACCAAGAACCGCCTACACGCCGAAGCCGAAGCCGCCACCGCCAAAGTGAAAGCCCTCGCCGACTGCCTCATCGCCTTTGAACTGCGCGGCCTCGACGGCGACGCCTACGAAGACCAACGCACCGCTGAAGCGGAGAAAGTGCAACTGCTGATGAAGCGCGACGCCGACGCTTCACTCAAGTCTCAAACGCCAACCATCAATCAACTCTCCGCTCACGCCCGCGAGCAACTGCGTGGACGCCGCCCCTTCCACTGGCAGTTGGAATTCCCTGAAGTCTTTGCTCCTGGTGGATTTGATGGGTTCGTGGGAAATCCACCGTTTATGGGAGGAACGAAAATCAGCGCACAGTTCGGACGAGAATACCTTGATGCGCTCTTGCAGCAATTTGTGGGAAGCCACGGCAAGGCGGACATGAGCGCATATTTTATCCGCCGCGCTTTCGCTTTGCTCGGCAACGAAGGGTGTGCGGGATTCGTCACTACCAACACGATTACCCAAGGGGCGACCCGCGATTCCGGCCTTACCTTCACAGACGCGAATGGTGCTCACATCTACTCCGCGAACCCTTCGATGCCGTGGCCGGGGGACGCTTCAGTCCAAATCGCACATTTCCATTTCGTAAAGTCCCAGCGGAATTTCACTGAGTCCTTTGATGACACGCTATCTCCCAAACGCGAACTGTCCGAGGACGAGTCCGGTAATCCTGCCTTCTCTTTAGCGGCGAACAATAACGCCGCATTCATCGGAACGGTTGTTATCGGAAAAGGATTTGAGATTGATGGAGCGGAGCGCGCTTCAATTCTTCAGCAAGACCCGAAATGCGCACAGCTCATCAAGTCATACATCAATGGCGCGGAGCTGAACAGTTTCCCCGACCTCCTTCCTAAGCGTTTCA
>CAYPUM010000530.1:0-2903 GCA_964413545.1 uncultured Roseibacillus sp.
CGGGTCCCTCCGCGTCGAAGTTGCCGTTGGTCAGGGTCAGGACCTTGGGTTTGGCCGCGGGAGGGGCGCTCCCGAGGTCCCGGACCCAGGCGAGCATGGCGTCTGCGTAGTCCTCGCTCGCTCCTTTGATGGAAGGCTTGCCGTTGCGCATGGCGGGGCCATGATCTCCCTTTTCCATCAGGATGAGCCTGGTGGGAACGCCGTGCTTCCTGCACGCTTCGTGGTATCGATGGGAGTTGATGTACTTCACGGCGCTGTCCGTCTTGCCGTGGACCAGGAAGGCGGGCGGCGTGTTCCTGTCCACCTGTTCGTCGTTCGAGAGTTTGGCCACCAGCTCCTCCGACGGGTTGCCGCCGAGAAGATTCCGGCGGCTATAGTCGTGCGTGAACTTGCCGCGCATCGAGATCAAGGGGTAGACGAGCAGGCTGAAGTCGGGCCTGGCGCTGACCTTGTCGATCGCATCCGCCGGTTCCCGCCCGAATGCCTCTTCGTAATGAACGCTCGCCGTCGCTGCCACGTGGCCGCCCGCCGAAAAGCCCATGATCCCGATCCGGTCCTTCTTGACGCCGTACTTTGCCGCATTGTGCCGCACGAGGCGGACCGCCCGTTGAGCATCCCAGAACGGGATCGGATGCTTGTACGGCCGGCACCGGTAGGAAACCATGAAGACGGCGATGCCGTTGTCATTGAGAAACCTGGCCATGGGTATCCCTTCGGACCCTATACACACACCGCCGTACCCGCCGCCGCAGCACATGACCACGGCGGTCCCGGTCGCCTTCTCCTTGGCCGGCAGATAGACGTCGCACGCAGGAACCCGGATGTCCTTTCGATTGCCGCCGGGGATTTCGTAGGTTCCCTTTTCGATCGCCTCGGCCGCCGCCGACGCCAGGGGATCATCCCCCTTCTGCGCTCCGGGCGGCGTCGCGGGCCAGAGCAGGAAAGTCTCCGAAGCAACCGGCGCTGCGGCCGCGGGTGGGGCGGCGGTGATCGCGGCCATTGCCGCGGCGGCGAGGTAGAGGATCGTGTGGTTTCTCGTTTTCATCGGTCTTCCGGTTTGTGGTTGGGGGAGTGGTTTCTTGTCCATAATGTCTGCTTCGGCTCGGCCCTGCCGAACGGTGCAGGCGGCGCCGGGCCGAGTTCGCTGCGAGGCGTGATCACCAGGCCCAGGCTCTCCAGTTGCAGGGTCGAGTGGCCCGTCCCGCCGGTGATCGAGAGTCGCCGAATCCACTTCCGTGCCGGCGCGGTCAAAGCAAACGACTGCTGCTCGCCCGGCTGGAGCGCCTTTTCGCACTGCTCTTGCCCGTTGTCGTGATATGTATCGTGCAGCGTGGCCGTAACGCGGACCTTCGTGGCGCTTCGGCCGGTGTTCCGCAGCACCAGCTCGACCTGCCGGGGCACGTCCTTCAGTCCGCCGTAGGCGATGCTGGCCGTCGTATGGCCCTTGCCGGTGAAGCGTGTCATCCGGCCGTTCAGCTCGTCAGCCTCGGCGGCCGTGGGGATGCGGGTGATCGCGTCGGACAGGCGGATGTGCCGGGCATCCGCGGTCTTGCTCTGCGAGAGGAAGAGCTCTCGCCGGTTCTCCGGGCCATACCGGAAGAGCGTGCCGTCCGTGGAGTCTTCCAGCTTGGCGTGCCAGGCGCCGTTGCGCTCTTCGGCCAGCACCCGCGGCGCCGTGCGCTGCTCCTCGGGCAGCGCCTCGAGGTCGAGCGAAAGCTCGAGCATCTGCCGCAGGATGGCTACCGACGATTCGTTCTTCAGGCTCGATTCGTACCAGTCGTCGAAGTTGCTCATCTTCGGCAGCGGCGAGGCGTCGTCGAAGAACAGGCGCAGGCCCAGCCGCATCATCTGATCGGCCCGGTGCAGGTAGGCGACGTTTCCGGTCAGTTTGTGGCAATACCGCAGCAGCTCGACCACGCCGGCAACGTTGTCCGGGTATTGGGCGAACTGCACCTCCGGACCGATCGTCATGTAGATGTCGGCGATATCCAGCAGAGCCCGGCGGCACGTGGGCTTGTGCTTCGGTTCGCAGCGCTCGTGGCGGTCCCGCAGCAGCAGCGCGGTTTCGGCGTAGGATCGGCCCGGGAACCACGGAGTGAGGTAATAGAGCGACGCGGCCGGCTTGCCGTCGGGGGTCTTCAAGGGGAAGCCGACCGACGCATCCGCGCCGTCCGGCGGCGGGGTCAGACCCTTGGCCATGCAGGTGCGGTCGGCCAGGCTGTACCACGTAAGGATGCCCTTGCCCGCCACGTCCAGAATCTTGTCGTAGTCGTTGGAGAGGTACTCGTCGTCCATGAACCGCACGAACTTGCGCATGTCTTCGGCCAAGTCGGGATCGCGCTTCTCGACCAGCGCCGCCGCGTCCTGGAGCGTCGTGGCCATGAACAGGTTCATGCCGACACTGGCGACTTCGCGGCGGTCGGCGCCCTCGGCGGTGCACCACGCCATCGCGCCGGTTTTCGGATCGCGCATGGAGCGGAAGAGCTTCAGCAGCATCTGGATGGCCTGTTTCATTTGCGGGTCGCCGCTTCGGCTGTACTCGCGGGCCCAGATGTCCATAAAGCACGACCCGGTCTGCGGGAACTCCATGCCCCCGCTTCTGTCGTTGGAATGACGGTTGAAATGTCCCGTTTTGTGGTCCCTGACGTGGTGGTTCCAGATGCCATAAGCAAATCGCTTCAGGGCCTCGGGGTTCTGGTCCCAGTAGGGCCAGACGTAGTTGTACTCGTGCCCGCCGTAGCGGCCGGCCGAGTAGACACCATGGTCCTGTTCGACGTGGTAGTACATGTGGCTGCCCCACGGGAAGAGCCCCGACCCGGCCTGGGCATTGTCCAGGAACCAGGCAATGCTCTTGTCGGCCTCGGCGGCGTATCGCGTGTCGCCGGTCATCTCGGTCAGGCGGT
>CAYPUM010000531.1:0-2894 GCA_964413545.1 uncultured Roseibacillus sp.
GGGCGGCGGCGCAGTTGGCGCTGCGGCTCGGGGGCGGGGTGGCGGTCTACGACGCGGCCGGGCCGGAGGTGTTCGCGGAGATGCCGGAGGGCGTGGAGACGTTTCCGGGGGCGGGGGCGGCGGACGGACGCCGTTGCGAGGCGGATCTTGTGGTGGTCAGCCCCGGGATCGAACCGGGGGGGGAGTTCGCGCGAGCCTTCGCGGAACGGGCCGGGGAATTCATCGGGGAGACGGAGTTCGCGGCGCGGCACTACGAAGGGCGTATCGTGGCCGTCACCGGGACCAACGGGAAGACGACCACCACCGAGCTGGTGCAGCGGACGCTGGCGGCCGGAGGGATGACTTGCGAGGCCTGCGGGAACTACGGCCGTCCGTTGGGGGACGTGGTGCTGGATGAATCGCCGCCGGCTGCGGTGGCCTTGGAAGTCTCGTCGTTCCAGCTCGAGACGATCCGGCGGTTCCGGCCGGAGGTGGCGGTGTGGATGAACTTCTCGGCGGACCACATGGACCGGTATGCGAGCGTTGACGAGTATCGTCGCGCGAAGCTGCGCATCTTCGAGAACCAGACCGCCGACGATGCGGCGGTGGTGCGGCTGGGGGAACCGGTGGGGGAACTGCGGGCGCGGACGGTGACGTTTTCGGCGAGCGAGGAGGGGGGGGACTACAGCCTCGCGGGGACCGTGATCCGGTTTGAGGGGCGGCCGGTGCTTGACCTTGCGGAGACGCGGCTGCGCGGGGTGCACAATGCCGAGAACGTCATGGCGGCGCTGGCGGCCGGGCGGGCGCTGGCGGTTCCGTTCGGAGCGGCGGTTCGGGCGCTCGACGGGTATGCGCCTCCCGTGCACCGCTGCGAGCTGGTGGGCATCCTCGACGGGATCGAATACATCAACGACTCGAAGGCGACGAACCTGCACGCCCTCGAGTCGGCCCTGCTTTCGCAGGAGCGCCCGACGGTACTCATCGCGGGCGGCAAGGCGAAGGGATTGGACTACCGTCCGATCCTTCCGGTGCTGCGGCGGAAAGCGCGGGCTGCGATTTTGATCGGAGAGATACGCTTCGAACTGGCGGGCGTGTTCTCGGAGGCGGTTCCGTCGCGGGTGGCGGAGAGCCTCGAGGAGGCGGTGCGGCTGGCGCGCGCGGAGGCGGGGCCCGGGGCGACGGTTCTGTTCTCTCCGGGGACCTCATCGTTCGACATGTTCGCCGGGTATGAAGCCCGCGGCGAGGCCTTCCGCGAAGCGGTGCATGCCATGACCTGAACACATCACACCCTGACGACTGAACCAACACCAACCCAGACTCGATATGAGAAGAGAATCCCTGCAACCGAAACGGCGCCCGACAAAGGGGGCGATCCTTGTCCTGCACAGCAAAACGCGCAGGCGGAAACGGCACCGGGTGTCGGCGGGAACGGCGGAGGACACCGACCTTGGCTCGGAGGTGCCCAACCTTGGAGTGGCGCGGGCCCTGTTCGTGATCCTGATCCTGCACGTGGCCGCGATCGCCGCGATCTTCATTCACAACAAGGTGACCAATGACGATCCGGTGGTTCGCGAGTCGCCGGTGCGGGAGCAGGGGGCGGCTTCCGATGCTGCCGGGGCCAAGGCCGTTCCGGAACCGCAACCGGGCGAGGACTACTACTTCGTGGCGACCGGCGATACTTACGGGCGAATCGCGGAGTTGAAAGGCGTGGACGTGAACGAGCTGCGCCGGCTCAACGGGAACGTCGGGTTGCGGGCCGGGAAGCTCCTGAGAATCCCGCCCAACGGGATGCCGTCGGCGCTGCCGGAACGGCCGGTGGCGGGCGCGGCGGCCGAAACGGGTTCGCGGCAGGCCGGCGAAGCGGAGAGGCCGGAGTCCGCCGCGCCGGCCTCCGAAACGGAGGACCCGGCGTCACCCGCCGGACGCGCCGTGATCGTGGAAGAATCACCGGAGGATTCCGAGGCGCCCGCCGAGGCGGTGATGGTGAAGCCCCGGATCGACCCCCGGGCCGCGACGGCGACAGCCCGGACGGCGGAAGAATCCGGCCACAAGGTCGGGAAGGGAGAGACGATCTGGAGCATTTCGCGGCGCTACAAGGTCTCGCAGAAACAATTGCTGGAAGCGAACGGGATCACGGACCCGCGGCGTCTGCAGGTCGGGATGACGCTGAAGATTCCGGCCGGGAATGGAGGAGGCTGAGATGGGGCGGCGCAGCGGTCTGGTCCTGTGCATTTCGGTGGCGGCCCTGGTGGGGCTGGGCCTCGTGATGCTGGCGAGTACCGGGGCGTGGGCGCCGGGGGTGGACGATGATCCTTACCTTTTGGTGAAGCGGCAGGGGTTGTGGGCGGGGGTGGGTCTTCTGGCGGCGGCCGGGACCGGCTGCCTTGACTACCGGGTGCTGAAGAAGATCTGGTTTCCGCTGCTGTTGGCGGCCTGCGGGTTGCTGGCCTTGTGTTATGTGCCGGGCATCGCGGTGGCGGCCAAGGGTGAATCGCGGTGGATCGCGGTTCCGGTGATCGGGAGGTTTCAGCCGTCGGAAGCGGCGAAGATCGTGATCATCGTGGCGCTGGCCTCGTGGTTTGCGCAATACCAGGCGGAATGCCGGAGTTTCTGTCGTGGTTTTCTGATTCCGGGGGTGCTGTTGGCGGTTCCGGTGGGGTTGATCTTTTTCGAGAAGGACATGGGGACGGCGGCGGCGGGGGGGGCGGCGGGATTACTGGTGCTGTTCGCGGCCGGGACGCGACTGACGTGGCTGGTGTTGGTGGTGGCACTGGCGGTGGCGGGGCTGACGGTGGCCGTCAGGTCGGACCCAAACCGGATGCGCCGGTTCGAGGCGCTGCGCAACCCGGATGCGGAGGAGCACATCCGCGGAGCGTACTGGCAGCAATACCGGGCGAAGCTGGCCTTTGCGGCGG
>CAYPUM010000532.1:0-2888 GCA_964413545.1 uncultured Roseibacillus sp.
GCCACCACCTTCGCCCACCTGGACGCCACCACCGTCCTCTCGCGCCAGATCGTCGAGCTCGGCCTCTACCCCGCCGTGGACCCGCTCGACTCGACCAGCCGCATCCTCGACCCGCGCTACATCGGCGACGAACACTACCGCGTCGCGCGCGGCGTGCAGCGCGTCCTCCAGCGCTACAAGGACCTCCAGGACATCATCGCGATCCTCGGCATGGACGAGCTCTCCGACGAGGACAAGCTCACCGTCTTCCGGGCCCGCAAGATCCAGCGCTTCCTTTCCCAGCCGTTCAACGTGGCGGAAGTCTTCACCGGCACGCCGGGCGTCTACGTCCCCGTCTCCGAGACCGTGAAGGGATTCGCCGAGATCCTCGCCGGCGAACACGACGAGGTCCCCGAAGGCGAATTCTACATGAAAGGCGGAATCGACACCGTCGCGAAAGGCTGATCGCCCGCGCCACGCCCATGCCCCTCCAACTGGACATCGTCACCCCCGAAGGAAACATCTTCTCCGGAAAGGTCGACAACGTCTACCTCCCCGGGGCGGAGGGCGAAATGGGCGTCCTCGCCGGCCACGTCGCCCTCGTCACCACCCTCCAACCCGGAGAGTTGCGCTACCTCAAGGACAGCAAATCCGAGGAACTCGCCGTCGGAGAGGGATTCGTCGAGGTCACCCGCGAATCCGTCACCGTCCTCACCGACCTCGCCCTCGCCGACTCCGAAATCGACGAGGCCCGCGTCGAGGCGGCCCTGAAACGCGCCGAGGAAACCCTGAAGGGAATCGACCCCTCGAGAGACGCCGAACGGGTCGCCGCCCTCGAAGCGTCCATCGCCAAGTCCGCCGCCCAGCTCAAGCTCAAACGCAAACGACGCCAAGCCTAGGGTTCGGGGTCTCGGGCGCCCGGAACACCCAAGGAAACGGGCCGCGCCCCGACGCGCCCCCCCTGAAACCCGAAACCCGAATCCTGAGACCCGCATCCCCGCACCGCCATGCCAAGAGACGACTCCCTCCACAAGATCCTCGTCATCGGGTCGGGCCCCATCGTGATCGGACAGGGATGCGAGTTCGATTACTCCGGCACCCAGGCCTGCAAGGCCCTCCGCGAGGAGGGATACGAGGTGGTCCTCGTCAATTCCAACCCGGCCACCATCATGACCGACCCGGAATTCGCGGACCGCACCTACCTCGAACCCATTACCCCGGACGTAGTAGAAAAGATCATCCAACGCGAGGAGCCCGACGCCCTCCTGCCCACCCTCGGCGGGCAAACCGCCCTCAACACCAGCATGGACCTCTGGCGCAGCGGAACCCTCGAAAAACGAAAGGTCCGCATGATCGGCGCCGCCGCCGACGCCATCGAAAAGGGCGAGGACCGCCTCCGCTTCAAGGAGGCCATGGTCAAGATCGGCCTCGACGTCCCCCAATCCGGCGTGGCGCGAACCATCGAGGAAGCCCGGACCATCTCCGGGGAAATCGGGTCCTTGCCCCTCATCATCCGGCCCGCCTATACGCTCGGAGGCTCCGGGGGAGGCATCGCATACAACCGCGAGGAATTCGAAACCATCGCCGCGCGCGGCCTCGACCTCTCCCCCGTCACCGAGATCCTCATCGAGGAAAGCCTCCTCGGCTGGAAGGAATTCGAGATGGAGGTCATGCGGGACCGCCTCGACAACTGCGTCGTCATCTGCTCGATCGAGAACCTCGACCCGATGGGGGTCCACACCGGCGACTCGATCACGGTCGCCCCCGCCCAGACTCTGACCGACCGCGAATACCAGATCATGCGCGACCAGTCCTTCGCCGTGATCCGCGAAATCGGCGTCGAAACCGGCGGATCGAACATCCAGTTCGCCGTCCATCCCTCCACCGGCCGCCTCGCGGTGATCGAGATGAACCCCCGCGTCTCGCGGAGTTCCGCCCTCGCCTCGAAGGCCACCGGCTTCCCGATCGCCAAGATCGCGGCCAAGCTGGCGGTCGGCTACACCCTCGACGAGCTGCCCAACGACATCACCCGCGAGACCCCCGCCAGTTTCGAACCCACCATCGACTACGTCGTCACCAAGGTGCCCCGCTTCACCTTCGAGAAGTTCCCCGCCGCCGACCCCGTCCTCACCACCCAGATGAAGTCCGTCGGGGAAGCCATGAGCATCGGCCGCACCTTCAAGGAAAGCCTCCAGAAGGCCCTCCGATCGCTCGAAACCGGACGCTGGGGACTGGGCGGCGACCACCGGGATCCACCCCGCCCCGACCGCCGGGAGATCGAGCGCATGCTCCTCGTGCCCAACGCGGAGCGAATCTACTGGATCAAGACCGCCTTCCAGAACGGCTGGAGCGAAGAGGAAGTCTTCGAAGCCACCCAGATCGATCCATGGTTCCTGCGCCAGATCGAGCAGATCGCGCGCGAGAACGACAACCTCGCCGCCACGGACCTCCGGCGCGCCAAGCGCATGGGATTCTCCGACCGCCAGATCGCGCGCGCCCGCAGCGCGGCAGACGGCCCCGTCGTCACCGAGGACGACATCCGCGCCGAACGGCTCGCCGGGGGAGTCCGGCCGGTCTACCGCCTCGTCGACACCTGCGCCGCCGAGTTCGAGGCCTGCACCCCCTACTACTACTCGTCCTACGAAGACGAAAACGAGGCCCGCTCCACTCGGAAGAAGAAAATCGTCATCCTCGGAGGGGGCCCGAACCGCATCGGACAGGGCATCGAGTTCGACTACTGCTGCGTCCACGCCTCCTTCGCCCTGAAGGAACTCGGATACGAGACCATCATGGTCAACTCGAACCCCGAAACCGTCTCGACCGACTACGACACCAGCGACAAGCTCTACTTCGAGCCGCTCACCGTCGAGGACGTCCTCAATATCTGCGACCAGGAACAACCCCACGGC
>CAYPUM010000533.1:0-2883 GCA_964413545.1 uncultured Roseibacillus sp.
GGTGCAGCCCTTTCTCGACGGGGAGAAACCCGATTGGCACGCATGGTTTCTGAAAGGAGTGATTTTCTCGGCGGAAGCGAAGTGGGCGGAAGCGGAGAAGGCTTTGGACAACGCTCTCGAACTCAAGCCCGGATCTCTCAGCGCCTACGACCTTCTGGTGAGCAACTACCTCCGGGCGGGAAGCCCGGATTCCGCCATCGCGCGGCTGGAGGAGTTTCTCGCGAAGGAACCGAACAGTATTCGGCATCTCATGCTCCTCAGCCTCCTCCTCGAGGCGCAAGGGGAATACGAGCGCGCGGCATCGAATTACCGGAAAATCCTCGACGAGCATCCCCGTTTTGTCCCCGCGCTGAACAATCTGGCCTACATCAGAGCCGAGAGCCTTGTTGACTTCGAGGAGGCCGAGAAGCTCGCAAGGAAAGCGCACACGATTGCCGAAGACAATCCCTTCGTGGCGGATACGCTGGGCTGGGCGCTCGTCCGGCAAGATGACGAGGCGAAGCTTCGGGAGGGATTGGCGCTTCTTCGGATTGCGGCTGCCGCCCTGTCTGACAGTCCGGAAGTGCTCTACCACCTCGGGACGGCTCTCGGCCGAAGCGGCGCCCGGGAGGAGGCCCGATCCGCGCTCGAAAAGGCGGTGGCTGCGGGGGGCGACTTCAACGGAAAGGACGAGGCAAGGAAGCTCCTCGAAGCCTTCGGGGGGACGATCGCCCCCGGGCAAAGCGTCGCGGAACTCGAGTCCATGCGGAAAGCCGATCCGCTCAACCTCCCGGTTCGCCTCGAACTCGGGCGGCTCTACGACAAGAAGGGGGACAGCGAACAGGCCATCGCGGCATACCAAGAGGCCGTCAATCTCGATACGGATAACCTCGAGGCCCTCAAGGCCCTTGCGACTCTCCACGAGGCGGATCGCCCCGACGAAGCCCGGAAATACGCCGGCCGGGCATGGAAGGCCGACCCCTCGGATCCGGAGGCGGCAGCCCTGCAGGGACGCTGGGCCATGGCGGACGGACTCCATGGCCAGGCCTACACCCTTCTCAAGGAGGCGGCTGGTGAAGGCGCATCCCCCGCAATGCTGGTTGAGTTTGCCACCGCTGCTTACAGCCTCGGCAAGGTCGCGGAGGCCCGCGAGGTGATGCGGCGGATTCCGGCCGGCGTGCCGGAGAGCGGGGCGGCCGAAGTCTTCCTGCAACTCACGGGTGCAACCGATGATGAGGAGGCGGCCGGATTGGAGGAGGCCGCCGAAGACATTCTGCGGACGAATCCGTCCCATGTTCCGGCGCTGATGGTGCGCGCGGCGCGGCTCAAGCGGGCCGGCCAGACGGCCGATGCCGTGGCGGTCTACGAAGACGTGGCCCGGCGGCGGCCGGATTTTCATCCCGCCACCGTGAGGCTCGCCGCCCTCTACGCCGGCGACCCCGCGCGCCTTGACGAGGCTGAAGAGCTCGCTCTGCAGGCCCTCGACAAGAGCGGCGGCAGCGCCGAACTCCATCGGGTTCTTGGCGAGGTGCTGGCCCGCAAAGGCGATTCCGAAGCGGCCGTTCGCTATCTGGAACGTTGCAAGCCCGATCTCGACGCCGAGGGGCTGTTCTTTCTCGGCAAGGCCTGCCTCGAAAGCGAACGAACCGCGGAAGGAAAGGAAGCCCTCGAGAGCGCATTACAGGCCGGCCTGCAAGACGAGCTGGCCGAGACGGCGAACACCCTCCTGCGGTCCGGGAACGAGTAGAGGGCAAGGAGTATGATCGGGGAACCTCAGGGGGCGCCGGAAGCACTGTAGCGCATGCGGAAGAATTCCCCTCGTTGTGCTGACAGAGGGTGAAGGGAGCGCTCCACGACTTCGAGCAGACTCGTGTCGGCGGGATGGAGCATCGACGAGTGAGTCACGGTTTGGCTGGCTTGCCAGTCGGCGGGATCGCCGGGGTCGGTCGACCGTTCGAGCTGACAATCCACGAAGTTCAGCGCGAGAGGATCCAGCAGGTAGCGCAGCCCAAGGTAGTGCTCATCGCCGACCTGCATCGGAAGCACCTCGATGGGCGACCCGGAACCGGCCATGGTCGGGTCGGAGCCATGCAGGAACTCGGCCAGAGTGGCCCGCCCGTCGCGGTCAGGATCCTCGAACGGTTTGAGCCCCTGCCCGTCTCCGTAGGTGTCCTCGAACTCATCCGAAAGGCCGTCGCCGTCGGTGTCACGCTGGGCAGGTGGGATCGCGGATTCCTCCGGAACGCTGAAGGAAATCTCATTCGAGTAGTCGCTCTCAACGCCGTAAAGGCGGTAGGCGGTCACCACTGCGTAGTAGGTTTCCCCGGCCGTCAGATTCGGCAGGGTGGTTGAGATCCCGTAGTCGGCGTTCAGGGTTTCCGAGTAGTTGCCGCTCTCGGTTCCAAAGTGGACCCGGAATCCGACGAGCTGCGGGTCCCAATCGACGCTCCACAGGAGTTTCGCCGACTCGCTTTGCGGAACTCCATGCAGGAGCTGGGGCGGGTCGGGTTGCGTCGGAATCTCAAACGAGATCTCGTTCGAGTAGTCGCTTTCGAGACCGAAGGTATTATACGCGGTGACCGCGGCGTAGTAGGTTTGCCCGGGTTCGAGATCGGTCAGTTCGGTCGTGACCCAATTCCCGGCGTCCACAGTCTGCGTGTAGTTGCGACTCTCCGTCCCGTAGTGAACCCGATATCCGTCGATGTGCGGCTCCCAGTTGGGGAACCACGTGACTTTTACCGATCCGGAAGGCTCGGCGGCGCTCAGTGAGGCGATCGCCCACGGCAACAGAGTCGCAAGCCCTCCCAAACCCCGGCGGAACAGCGGAGAATCATTAAACACGCCCGGAACTTAAGCATACCTTGAAAACTTGCAAGCACGAATTTTTCCGGAATCCCGGGAAAA
>CAYPUM010000534.1:0-2836 GCA_964413545.1 uncultured Roseibacillus sp.
TGGTCGGGTTCTGCGTGGAGGTCCGCGGCGGGCGGCCTGCCACAGGGTGCCATGGAGGACCTGCGGCCGGCAATGCCGCGATGCATGGTTTTGTTTTGGAACCATCACCCCGCCCCCCCCCGGAACCCGTTGACGGGCGCCATCGGCACGCTTATGAACGCGGGCGTGTCATTGATCCCCCAGCGGCGCTCCCTCGTCGAGGAGACGATCGAAGTCCTCGCCGGCCAGATTGCTGCGGGGGCCTACGGCGGGGTGCTCCCGGCGGAGCGGACGTTGTGTGAGCGGCTGCAGGTCGGACGCAACACGGTGCGCGCCGCCTTGCACAAACTCGAATCGGACGGATGGATCGCGGCCGGGGAGCCGGGCAAGCGCCGGCGGATTCTTCGCCGCAAGCGCAAGAGGCGGCGCGGGACGAAGCCGTTGCTGAACGTGTTCATGCTGTCCGGCGATCCGTTCGGCGACTTCTCCGCGCGCCCGCTGCTGGTGATCGACCTGTTGCGCGAGCATCTGGCGGACGCGGGTTGCCGCATGAGCGTGCACGCGCTGAACATGCGGCGGGCCACCGGCGTGCGGCGCAACCTCGAGACCCTCGTCCGGGCCGAGCCCGCCGGCATCTGGGTGCTGCAGAGTTGCCCGTGGAAGGTCCAGAGCTGGTTTGAGCACGACGGCCTGCCGGCAGTGGTTCTCGGCTATGCCGACCCGGCGGTCTCACTGCCGTATCTCACCGTCGACCTCCACGCCGTCGGCCGCCACCTGGCCGGTCAACTGCGGGTTGGCGGTCATGCCCGCGCCGCCCTCCTGCAGTCCGTCGCCGAATTGCATGCCCACCAGTTGGTGAGCGAGGCCGTCGAGGCGGGACTCGGCGCCGCCGGAGACCCCGGCGGCAGCGTCCTGCGCGTCGTGCATGACGGGACGAAGGAGAGCATCTGCAGGGAGCTGGATCGCCTGCTCCGGATGAAGAAAAACCGGCCATCGGCCATCATCGTGATCACCACCCACGAGTTGACCACCGCGTTGACCTGCCTGCTGGCGAGGGGGGTCCGGATCCCGGAAGAAATGTCGATCGTCTCGCTCCTGGACGATCCGATCATCCCGCACCTGGTGCCCGAGGTGACGCGTTACACCATGCCGTATGCGGTCATGGTGAAACGGCTCTTCCAGATGCTGCGGTCCGTCTCGCGCCGGGGGGTGCAAGCGGTGCGGCCGGCCCGGCTCATGAGCGAGTTCGTCCGCGGCCAGACCCTCGGACCCGCCCCGGCCGGACGGCGGCGCTGAGGGACGACGCCTGACGCGATGACGTGGCGAGGTGGCGAGGTGGTGACGCGATGACGTGGTGACGTGGTGACGCCGCCTGCCGCTTGGTTCCAAAATGGAACCTTTGTTTTGCGTTTGTGGCCGGGCGGCGCTTGTGCGAAGGGTTCCGGGTCCAACCTGACCCACTCCTCATCATGCAACGACCCATCGCCCCGATGATCCGCCCCCTTCTGCCCGCCCTGTGTCTCGTCTTGGCCGGGCCTCACGCCCGCGCCGAAGACGCCCCGATCGACCTCGGCGCCCGGCTCGAATTGATGGTCGACGAGTTCCTGGTCGACACCCTCGAGGGCGGGGCCCAGCTCACACTGCAGAAGCCGCGTGACCGCGGGGTGGTCATCACGCTCGACAAGCCGTGGGAAGGCAGCACCTCCGCCTACCTGACGTTCTTCCGGGACGGCGGCCTCTATCGGATGTACTACCGCGGGTGGCATCACGAGGGGAAGAGGGCCGCCCATCCGTCGGTCGTTTGCCATGCGGAGAGCCGCGACGGCATCCACTGGACCCGGCCGCAGCTCGACCTGGTCGAGTTCAGGGGCTCGAAGGCGAACAACATCATCTGGGACGGGGTGGGAAACCACAACTTCGTCCCGTTCATCGACACCAACCCGGCCTGCAAGCCGGCGGAACGCTACAAGGCGGTGGGCGGCGTGCCCTCGGAGGGCGGGCTCTTCGGGTTCGTGTCGCCCGACGGCCTGCGCTGGAAACTCATCCAGCCCAAGCCGATCCTCCCCACGAAGGGCCTCGACTCGCAGAATCTCGCCTTCTGGGACGCGGTGCGCGGCGAATACCGGCTCTATTACCGCACCAACCCCCGCGGCTTCCGCAGCATCACCACCGCCACCTCGAAGAACTTCACCGACTGGGGGCCCCCGGCCCAGCTCACCTATCCCGGCGCGCCGGCCGAGCAGCTCTACACCAACCAGATCCAGCCCTACCCGCGCGCCCCGCACATCTTCATCGGGATGCCGGGCCGCTTCTGGCCGAAACGCGGCAGCATGGTCGAGCCGCTGTTCATGAGCAGCCGCGACGGCGTCACCTTCAAGCGCTGGCCCGACACGATCGTGCCCATCGGCGACAACCCCGACAAGAAGGGGAACCGCTGCAACTACGCATGGTGCGGCCTGCTCGAAACCCGCGACGGCGACACCCGCGAACTGTCGTTCTACACCAACGAACGCTACTACCGCGGCGAAGGCGGGCGCATCCGCCGCCACAGCTACCCGCTCGACGGCATGGTCGCGGTCTCCGCCCCCGCCTCAGGCGGCGGCCTCGTCACCCGCCCCTTCACCTTCGCCGGCAACCGCCTGCTGGCCAACTACCGCTGCGCCCCCGGCGGCTCGATCCGCTTTCAGCTCACCGCGCCCGACGGCAAGACCAACGACGCCCTCGACAGCGGGCCGTTGCACGGCGCCGGCACCGACCAGCCCGTCCTGCAGAACCTCGCCAACCTCGCCGGCAAACCCGCCCGCCTGAAAGTCACCCTCTCCGACGCCGACTTCTTCTCGTTCCGCTTCGCCGAGTA
>CAYPUM010000535.1:0-2827 GCA_964413545.1 uncultured Roseibacillus sp.
GAGGGGGAAATCGGCGTTCTTGTCGAAGCCGATGATCCCGTCGTTCAGGGTCACGGTGACGGTCTGCTCCTCCCGGCTCGAGTTGGTGAGGCTGAGGTGGAACTTGTCGCCGCTCTCCGCGGTGAGCCAATTGATCAGGTGGTTGTCGGTCGAGACGATCCCCTTGGGCATCCAGAGCCATGCGTCCGGGGCGCCGTAGAAGCTGCCGGGCTTGTGTCCGAACAGGCGGTACTTGAACCACACGTAGGCGGCCTCGAATTCGCTCGGGAAGGTGATGTTGCCCTCCGAGCGGGTGATGTGCTCGGTGATCAGGAAGTCCATCGTCATCCCGAGTTGGACCGGGATGTGGTGGTAGTAGATCATCGACGCCGAAGCGGGGCCCTGGTAAGGGAAGTCGGGCCGCATGTGCTGGACGCAGAACATGCGGTTGTAGTATCCGGGATAGTTCGTGTATCTGCCGACCACGAGGTTGTTGGCGATGTCCCGGAGGAAGGGGTCGTCCTTGTGGTGGGCGAGGCGCAGCAGGAACGGCGCCCATGCGGGGTTCAGGGAGTGACCGCCGATCCGGTTGAGATAAGTGCCCATCTGCTCGAAGGTCATGCCATTGCGGGAGGCCAGCCACTTGTCGTTGGTTTCCTCGATGAAGGCCGAGCGGGGATACCATCCGATGATGCCGGGCTTCCACCAGTCGTGGACGTGATACAGCGGGTCCTGCGGATAGGACATCGTGCCGGCGGGCACCGGCCGGACGAAGTGCTGGGTGACATAGCGCTTGGCCTCGCGGTAGGCAGCGTCGAGGAAGACCGCCTCGCCCGTCGCCTCGTAGAGCTCGAGGCATTCGGTCCACGCCTTGGAATAGTAATACTGGAAGTCGTTCCCGGTGTAGCCGCCGGTGTACGGGGTGTCGATGTGGGCCGCGATGTATTTCGTGCCCTCCGATTTCGCCTCCTCGAGATAACGCCGCTCGCGGGTCAGCCGATACCCGGCCAGCGGGCCGTTCATCGGGGTGCGTTTGAGCCAGAAATCAGTGCCGGCCCGCAGCTTGGAGAGCGCGAGTTGATGGATGCCGGCATTCCGGCAGCGGGTGAGGTTGAACATCGGCGCAAGGGTGGCGACGTCGAAGGGCACCGAGCACATCCTGTATTTCGAGGCGTCGCCGTACACCTTCTTCCCCTTGATCGGAGTCCACCCGTAGCCGTTGCGCGAGACGTTGTATTCGAGCATCGGCAGGGCGCGGGTGTCGTAGAGATCGTCGTCGCCGGTCAACAGGTAGGCGCTGAGCAGGCCGGCGGCGGTGACGGTCCTGACGCACTTGTCATTCTCGATGTCGGCAAACCCCTTGGCCCGGCTCCACCAGCCCGACGGCGACGGTTGGAAATCGACCGAGTCGTCGGCCTCCGGGCCGGCCTTCAGCAGGTCGATGATGTTGTGCATGGTATCGGTCAGGCTGCAGCCGAAGACGTTCCTCCGGTAGTCGGTGTAGCCATACTCGTCCCGACAGATCTCCCGGTAGGCGTCGAAGAGCGGCATTTTCCCGGCATGGAGGCCGATGGTGAAGGTGTAGTCCTCGTTGGCCTTCATGGCGGAATGCGTGCCGAATTGCGGGGCGTACATGCACGGCTGAACGCTGCCGTCGTTGTTCTTGAGGCTCATGCCGTAGCGCTGCGCGCCCGGTTGCTTCCTTTGTTCATGCTCGAAGACGATCTCGCTCGCGGGGACGAAGACGCCGAAGCTCCAGGCGTCGGCGCCGGCGTTGCGCTCAACCATCGAGATCGGCGCGCTCAGGCGCAGGGCGCCCTGGGATGCCACACTGCCGGTGACCTTGGCGTGGAGCATGGGGCCGCACAGGACCTCGTTGATGGTGGACGTCGTTTCGGGGCTGAACGCCTGGAAGCCGGCCACATGGTGGCCGGAGGTCTTCGGGGTCAGGGTGAGATGCAGTTCCGGATGAGGGCGGTCCAGCGAGAACCGGACCTTGAGGGTGTGAAGCGAACCGTCCGTGGCGGTCAACTCGGCGTTGCGGCCGTCGATCAGGTTGAAGCCGGTGAAGTTCACCCAGTGCTTGCCGGCGGCGGCATAGTAGTTGTTGCGATTGAGCTTGCCGCGGAAGACAACCCACTGCGGGTCGAAGCGTTGAGCCGGCGTGTTGAGGAGGACCCAGCCGGCCCCGTCCTTGCGGTAAAGGTCGTGGACGCAGGCGCTGCCACCGCCGCTCCACGTGGCACGGAAGAAGTCGAGCTTGTACAACTCGTTCTCGATGCTCCCGGCGGGCGCGAAGCTCAAGCCGTCCTTCGGCAGGTCGCGCAGCGGAGCCGGGACCGCGGCGGTGAGGGGGGCGGTGCAGGTGAGGAGGAGCAGGGCGGTCAGTGGCGGTTTCATGGGAAGTTTTGCCGGATGGTACGGTGGCGGTCGTCGGGCTGGTCGAATTCTTCGCGCCCTGCCAGTCGGCGACAATGGAGTCTTCTCTGCACAGAAAGTCCAAAGCGTGCACCGCGCAAGCACCGCAGACAAGGTGAGAAACCATTAAAACAGTTCAAAAATGGGAGTCGGAATCGCACTTGGGATCGCGCGCCGGCATTCTGCTCCAGCCCGGGAGCGGGCCCTTGTCACCGGGTGTCGGACCAAGTGTTCGGGATTCAGGGAGTCTGTCAATGAGCCGTGCCCAAACCAGCCGCAGCGCGATCTCGATCTCCGCCGAGTCCTCGATCCCGCCCTCCCCGCCCTCCCCGCCTTTCTCGCCATCATCCTCCTCCATGATCCGCGCCGCCCCCCCCAACCCCCGCCCCCAACGGGTTCATCCCGTTGGAGCGCATGGTCAGTCAGCTAC
>CAYPUM010000536.1:0-2821 GCA_964413545.1 uncultured Roseibacillus sp.
TGGCAGCCCGTTTCTGCGTTGATGGCCCGGGAAGGCCTCCCGGCCGCCTTTCGCAGGTTGCAAACCTGCGCCACCTTCCTGCCCGCATGGAGGGCCGGGAGCGCCCCCTCACCTCATCCTCTCGCGCAGTTCCCGCACCCGCGCCGGGTCCACCGGGTTCGCGAGCACGCCGTCGACCTTCAGCGACGAGGCCACGATCAGGCCGTCGGCGTGTTCCAGCAATTCCGCGGCCGTGCCGGCGGAGGCGCCGCTTCCGACGAGCAGCGGGGCGTCCGGGCAGGCCGCCCGCACCCGTTGCAGGTCGTCGCTGCCGGTGGCCGCTCCGGTCGCCACCCCGGACACGATCAGGGCGTCCGCAAGGCCGCGGTGGAACGTCTCGCGCGCCGCTTCCGCGATCCCGAGATCGCCGACCGGCACGCCGTGCTTGACCTGCACGTCGGCCCAGACGGCCGTCCCCGGGCAGAGTTCCTTCCGGCGTCGCAGCGTCCGGTGCGCGTTCCCTTCGATCACCCCCTGGTCGGTGCTGACCGTCCCGGTGTGCACGTTGACCCGCACGAATGCCCCGCCGCACACCGCCGCCAGCCCCAGCGCCGCGCGCGCGTCATTCCGGAGGACGTTGAACCCCACCGGCAGCTCCACCCCGGCCTGCCGGACCGCCTCCGCCGCCGCCGCCATGCCGGCCACCGTCTCGGGCCCCACCCGCCCCCCCGTGAACGGCAGATCCCCGAAGTTCTCGATCAGCAACCCGTCCGCTCCCCCGTCTTCGTAGCTTCGGGCGTCCGCCACCGCCGCCGCACGGACGTCCGCCATCGACCCGCCATACCGCGGCGCCCCCGGGAGCGGCTTCAGATGAATCACCCCGATCAACCGTTTCCCGTCCCAGTTCACGCCCCCCAGTCCGCCCGATTCGCCGGCGATGTGCAATCGGTTATTTGGGGGGGGCTCGGTGACTGGGTGACTGGGTGACCCGGTGACTGGGGGATTTTGATCGTCCGTTTCTCGTTGGCGTCTTGAGCGAGGCGGGCGTGAGATTCCTCTCAGCCGTTTTGCCGGTTTGCGACCGCCCGGAGCCGGAACACCTCCCGGCCTTTGGCGCGCCATTGGCGCTCGAAGTCTGTTTCAGGGTATGGAAAGGCGTCCTCCGGCCAGTCGACGATCTCGAACCGCCCGAAGCGCTTCAGTTCCTCGATCGCCCACCCGTGATAACCGGCATGGTCGGTCTTGAAGAGAAACTCCCCGCCCGGGACCATGACGGTCTCGATCCCTTGCAGGAAGTCCTGCTGCACAAGCCGGCGGCGGTGGTGCCGCGCCTTCGGCCACGGGTCCGGAAAGAGAAGGTGCATCCGCGTCACGGAGGCCGGCGGCAGCAGCCACTCGACCGCATACCGCGCCTCCAGCCGCAGCACCCGCACCGTGTCGAGCATCCCTTCCCGCTGCGCCTTCCGGCACACCTTCCGCACCCGCCCCAGAAGCCGCTCGACCCCGAGGAACCGCCGCTCCGGGTGCCGCCGCGCCATCTCGATCAGGAACGACCCGTCGCCGCAGCCAAGGTCCGCCTCGAACGCCCCCCCGCCCGGAAAAATCTCCTCCCGCCGCGCCCGCCGGAAATAATCCGCCGGCAGGAACTCCCCCGGTTCCGGAGTCCGCGGGACCGCCGCACCGCCGCTCATGCCCGAAGGATACACCGCCCCGGAGTGGTTGGGGAGAAGGTTCATCGCATCGCTCACCCGCCAACCGTCAATGGGAGGGTGGCGCAGGTTTTCAACCTGCGGAGGCGGCAGGTTGAAAACCTGCCGGGACCCTTGCAGGTTGGAAACCTGCACTACCCTCGTCGGGCAGGTCCGAAGAATCGGCGGCAGGTTGGAAACCTGCCGGAACCCTTGCAGGTTGAAAACCTGCACTACCCTCGTCGGGCCCGAAAAACCGGCAGGTTGGAAACCTGCCGGGACCCTTGCAGGTTGGAAACCTGCACTACCCTACGCCCGGAAATCGCCTCCGGATCCCCCGAAACGCCCGCCGGACCCGTGACGGTTTCGACAAAATTCGCCCCTTTTCCCCCCGATTCCGGAATCCCTCGAAATCACCTCCCCGCAACCACCTCACCATCAACGACTTGCGCTGCAATTTGTTAGTTAGAGAACCCGAAGCTCTTTCTTGCCCCCGAGGCGAAAAAAAAATTGACCCCTACCCCCCGCGGTAGCTAGATTGCCCGTGGATTGCCTGCGGGAACAAACCAGGAACTCAAGAACCCCTGTTGCAAAACAGCATAACCAACGACCTTAGAAGTCGAACAACTACCATGAAAACAACCAGACTGAAAATCGCAGCGACCCTCGCTGCCTCCTTCGGACTCCTCGCAGGCGGCGCGCTCGCCGACACCGCCTATTCGAATATCGTCGGATACAACACGGTCACCTGCCTCGCAGGCTCCGACACGATCGTGTCGGTCCCGTTCTCCGATTCCATCGCCTTCGCAGGCACCACCACCGCGACGGTCGTCGACAACGCAGACGGAACCCACTCCATCACCGTCAATACGGCCCCCACGCTCACCAGCACGGTCGCCTATTACCTCAAGTTCACGACCACCGCCACCGCCGACCCGCATGACGGCGAAGTCTTCGAAGTCATGACCGCAAGCGTCAGCGGAACCACCGTCGTGGTCGACGACATGGGCGACGACCTCACCAACGTCGTCATCGGAACCCAAGTCGAAATCGCCCCCTTCTGGACACTGGCTACCCTCTTCCCGCCAGGAACGACGACGACGATTCATCAGTCAACGGGCACGCTCACGTTCCAGCGGGAGACGGAGGTCCTT
>CAYPUM010000537.1:0-2812 GCA_964413545.1 uncultured Roseibacillus sp.
CGCCCCCTTCGACGCAGCTCAGGGCCTGAGCCTGTCGAACGGCTGCGGGCTACGAAGGGCAAGCTGCTGCGCTTGCCACCGCACTCCACACCGACGCCGCTCAGGGTCCCCTCTCGAGGAGAACGTCCCGGCCCCGGACGACCATCTCGATCCGTCCCTTCAGGGTCCGGTCAAGAAACGGCGTGTTGATGCTCTTCGACTTCATGAAGTCCCGCGAGAAGGTTGTCTCTCCCGCCGGATCGAAGAGCAGCAGGTCGGCTCGCCGGCCTTCCTCCACCGGAACCGGATCGAGCCCCATCAGCCGCCGCGGTTCCGCCGAGTAACGCTTCACCAGCAGGTCCCAGCCGAACTCCCCGGCCGCCACGAAATGGTGAAAAAGCGATACCAGGGCCGTTTCGAGACCCGTGATGCCGTTCGGCGCGGAGACGAAGTCCTGCGCCTTCTCAAACTCCGTGTGCGGGGCGTGGTCGGTCGCGATCAGGTCGAAGACTCCCTCCTTCAAACCCTCCAGCAAGGCCGCATTGTCGTCCCTCGTCCGCAAGGGAGGATTCATTTTGAAGCGCGTGTCGTACTCCCCGATGTCGTCCTCGCAGAAGATGAGGTGATGCGGCGACACTTCCGCCGTCACGCGCGCGCCGCGCTCTTTCCACCACCGCACCGTTTCCATCCCGAGACCGGAGGAGACGTGCTGGATATGAACGTGGGCCCCCGTGGCGTGGGCCAACCGGATGTCGCGATCGATGCAGATCTCCTCGCTGCACGCCGGGCTGCCCTTGATTCCCAACCGGTAGCTGACCAGCCCCTCGTTCAGGGCGCGCGGACCGGATAACTCCAAAACCTCGCAGTGGCTCGCGAAGAACATGCCGAATTCCGAGGCATACTCCATCGCGTAGCGCAGGACCGCCGGGTTCGCCACCGGCTCTCCGTCGTCGGTCAGCATCCGCACCCCCAGTTGGCGCATCCCGTCAATCCCCGCCAGCTCCGCGCCGTCCCGCCCCCTCGTAACACATCCCGCCGTGTAGACGGGAATCCGCGCCACCTCCCGCGCCTTATCGAGGAGCATCCGCACCACCGCCGCGGTGTCGATCGGTGGACTCGTGTTCGGCATCATGACCACCCCCGTCACGCCCCCGTTGACGGCCGCCTCGCTCCCGTGCGCGATGTCCTCCTTCTCCTCCTGTCCGGGTTCCCTGAAATGCACGTGGGCGTCGAACATCGCCGGGACAACCAGCATGCCCTCCGCCGCGATCACCCGCGCTCCCGCCGGAGCCGGCACCCCCTCCCCCACCGCCCGGATCACTCCGTCTTCGATCCACACGTCGGCCCGCACCGGGGAGCCGTCCTCCCTCGCCACCTCGCCGCCGGCAAACAACAAGTCCATTACTCCTCCCCCCCTTCCCCGGTTCCGGGCTTCAGCGAATACAGGACCGCCATCCGCGCCGCGATCCCGTTCTCAACCTGCTGATTGATCAGGCTCCGCTCGTAGTCCATTACTTCATGACACAATTCCACCCCGCGGTTCACCGGCCCGGGATGCATGATGTAGATCCCCTCCCCCGCAACCCGCGCGAACCGTTCCTGCGTCACGCCGTAAACCCGGTGATACTCGTGCACGCTCGGAAAATACTGCACCTCCAGTCGCTCCATCTGCACCCGCAGCAGGTAGAGCACATCCGGCCCCCACCCGAGGGCCTCCTCGAAGTCCGTGAATCGCCGGATCCCCTCCGCCGGCCCCTTCCGCGGCAGCAGCGAACCCGGCCCAAGGAACCCCACCTCCACCCCCATCTTCCGGAAGACGGTGCTCGTGGATCGCGCCACCCGGCTGTGCAGAATGTCCCCCGCGATCAATACCTTCCGGCCCGCCGGCTCCGGGATGACCTCCTTCAGCGTGAAGGCGTCCAGCAGGGCCTGCGTCGGATGGGCGTGGGCGCCGTCCCCGGCGTTCACCACCGAAGCCTTCGTCTGCCGCGCGATCGCCAGCGGCATCCCCGACATCTTGTGGCGCACCACGATGTAGTCCGCCCGCATCGCCTGCAGGGTGTCCACCGTGTCCTTCACGGTCTCCCCCTTCACGACCGAGGAATGCGGAACATCGAGGTCGATGACGTCCGCCGAGAGCCGCTTCGCGGCCACCTCGAACGAGGAATGCGTCCGCGTGCTCGGCTCATAGAAGAGCATCAGGACCGACTTCCCCTTCAGCGCCGGGACCTTCTTCACCGAGCGCGTGAAGACCTCCTTGAACGGCGCCGCCTGTTCGAGCAAATGATGCACCTCCTCCCGCGTCAGGGAGGCGATATCAAGGAAATCCTTGCGTGCCATTCGTCACCCCGGATGCGAGTTCCTTACCAGCTCCACGCCGTCCTCGCCATCTGTATTCTTCAGCCGCACCAGAATGTGGTCCATCCGCTCCGTCTCGATCGTCGCCCCCGTGTAATCCGCATGAATCGGCAACTCCCGGTGCCCGCGGTCGATCAACACCGCAAGGGCCACCCGCGCCGGCCGCCCGTAATCCCACAACGCCCCCAGCGCGGCCCGAATCGTGCGGCCGGTGAAAAGGACGTCGTCCACCAGCACCACGTGCGCCCCGTCAACCTGAAATGTGACCTCGCTCTCCTGAAGCTTCGGATTCTCCGCAAGGTGGGCCAGGTCATCCCGATAGAGCGAGATGTCCAACATCCCGTAATCGTGCGCCACTCCGCCCGCCGCAAGGGCGTGGCACACCCGCTCCGCAACCTCGTCTCCCCGGCTCCGGATGCCGACAATCGCAATGCGATGCCCGCCCGCGCCTTCCCGAATCTGATCCGTCAACGAC
>CAYPUM010000538.1:0-2807 GCA_964413545.1 uncultured Roseibacillus sp.
TGTGGTTGCAGTCGGACACCGAGTAGCACGCAAGACCGAGCCCCTGGAGGTTGTTGTGGTAAAATGCGTTGAAGCGGAAAATGTTCCCGCTCGACGCAAGGGCGACGCCCCCCACTCCCTCGGCGTCGCAGGGGGGAGCCGCGTATCCGAAGCGATTGTGCTCAACCAGATTCCGCCCCCCCACGTCTTCGCGACCGCACACCCAGAGAGTGCGGTTGCCGCGCCCTCGCGACCACGCCTCGTTGTGAAGGTAATTGTGCCGCAGCACATTGCGGGTGCCGTGAAGACCCAGCACGTGGTGACCGCCGTGAAAGAGCGTATTGTGCTCGAGCAGGTTGTAGTGCGCCCCGTACGACGAATCGCCGACATCATACCCGACCTCGAGGACCGACCCGTTGTCAGACCCGGAGGCCGAACACTCCCCATACCTCGAAAAACGGCAGTGGTGGACCCAGTTGTAGTTCGCGTGTTTCCAGATCCGCGAACCAGCCCATGAATCGCGGTTGCGCACCTGGTCGAAGTTGCAGTATTCGATGACGTTGTGCTCCGCTCCGTTCTCGAGGAACATGAAACGGTCAAGGTTCGTGAAGTTGATTCCCGAGACCATGATGTGATCATCGCCGTCGAGGCGGATTCCGTACTCGGCATCCTGAATCGTCACCACCTCCGATTCGTGGTTCCGGTACACGATGCGGTTGCCCTCGCTTCCCGAGTTCGCGGGCGCGATGTAGTCCGGGTAGGTTCCCGCCCGGATGTGGACCACATCGCCCGCGACGAGCGTGTGGTTCGCCTTGTCAATCGATTCCCATGGTTGGTCGAGGGTCCCCGGATTCGAGTCGCTCGCAACCGGATGGTTGCGGTCCACGAAATAGTCCGCCGCGCCGAGCAGCGTTGCCATTGCCAGATAGGCGAAGGAAGAAAGACAGAGGCGGAGGGATTTCATGAGAATCTCGGACGATGCGGGAGGCGCCGAGGGCTTCGCATGGCGCACCACCGCGCCGCTCTCCCGACTCCCATGGACGTCGTCCGTCGTCGGTGAACAGAGACCGATCGCCCCGGGAGAGCAAGGATTTTTTTTCAGGAAACTAACCTGTCTGGCAAACCAAAGCGTTTATGCTATGCACATGAACAAGACATTCGGGAAAAGACGGCGCAAGACCGGCTCGTCTTGAATCGTTCAGTGCCTCGAGCGTCCGTGGCGCCTTTGGGTGGATGCCGCCGTCCCGGGGGCGTCGTCCATACCATGGGCGCCGTCCCGCGGAACACGCGGCGACGTCCGAACACGGCGCGTCGGCCCGCCCCGGCAGGGATGGAGGCGCCCACCCGGGGTACTCCCCGCCGCTCCCGCTGCTCCTCCCGCGAATCAACCACGCAGAAGAATGAACAAGAGACATTGTGCCCCCCAACTGACCGCTGGCGTCATGCTCGCGGCGCTGGCAGCCGCGTTCAGCCCGCTCGCGGCCGATGTTGCTCCGGCTTCGCGTCCCAACATCATCATCATGATGTCGGACGACATGGGGTTCTCGGACCTCGGTTGCTACGGCGGCGAGGTTCAGACGCCGACCCTCGATGCGCTGGCGGCGAACGGCCTCCGGTTCAGCCAGTTCTACAACACCGGCCGCTGCTGCCCGACCCGCGCCAGCCTGCTGACCGGGCTGCACCCCCACCAGGCCGGGATCGGCCACATGACCATGGAACGGACCACCCGCGACAGCCCGCAAGGGAAGAAGCGGAAGAGGGGCCCCTACCAAGGGTGGCTCAACCGGAACTGCGTGACCATCGCCGAGGTGCTCAAGCCCGCCGGTTACCGGACCTACATGGCGGGCAAATGGCACGTCGGCACGCTCGACAAGGACACCTGGCCGGTCGCGCGCGGGTTCGACCGCTACTACGGATTGATCAATGGCGCCTCGAACTTCTTCAAGCCCGCCCCCGACAAGCACCTCACCCTTGATGAGACCCTCGTCGAGCCGGAAGGCGACGACTACTATACGACCGACTATTTCACCAAGCATGCCATCGAGTTCCTCGATCAGCACGCGGGGAAGCACCGCGGGAAGCCGTTCTTTCTCTATCTTGCCTACACGTGCCCGCACTGGCCGCTTCAGGCATGGCCCGGGGACATTGCCAAGTACCGCGACCGCTACAAGAACGGTTGGGACCAGCTCCGCAAGGAGCGCTACCGGCGCCAGGTTGAAATGGGATTGATCGACGGGAAGTGGAGGCTTTCTCCGCGCGACGCCAGGGTTCCGGCATGGGAGGATGTCGACGCCACGAAGCGGGAGGAACTCGCCCTCCTGATGGCGATCTACGCCGCCATGATCGACCGCATGGACCAGAACATCGGGAAGCTGGTCGAGACGCTGAAGGCTCACGACTGTTTCAAGAACACCCTGATCCTCTTTCTCGACGACAACGGTGGGTGCGCCGAGGGCGGCCACCTTGGCAATTACAAGCCGGAACAGCTTGGCACGAGGAAGGGATACGGCCCGCCGATGTACGGCGCATGCTGGGCCAACGCCTCGAACACCCCGTTCCGGCGCTACAAGCACTGGGTGCACGAAGGAGGCATGAGTTCCCCGCTCATCGCGCATTGGCCGGCCGGGATCCCCGGGAAGATCCGCGGAACGATCACTCACGACTACGGCTTCCTGCCCGACCTCATGGCAACCTGCGTCGAACTTGCCGGAGCGACCTATCCCAACGAGTTCAACGGAGAGCGCATTCTGCCCATGGAGGGAAAGAGCCTCCTTCCGCTGCTGCAGGGCGAGAACGGATCGATTCGGGACTGCCAGATCAGCGAGATG
>CAYPUM010000539.1:0-2796 GCA_964413545.1 uncultured Roseibacillus sp.
CGACGTGAACGATGGAGATCGCGGGGTTGGGGCGCTTGCGTTTTTCGCCGAGTTCACGCAGGTCGCCCTTGTCGCTGATTTCGTATTCGACGAGGGACGGCCGGGAGGCCTTTCGGAGGAAGAGAGTGATGGAGAGCGCGACTCCGGTGAAGATCGCGAAATGGAGAGGGGCCACGAGGGCGGCGAGAAAGGTCACGATCAGCACGGCGGCATCGTCGACGGTCGAGCGCAGGCAGATCCGGATGACGTGGGGGGAGATGAGGGAAATGGCGATCGCGATGACGAGCGCTGCAAGGCAGGATTTCGGGATATGGGAAACGAGGGGCACGAGGGCGAGAACCAGTGTGCCGGCAAGACAGATGAGTCCGCAGATCACGGAAGCGAGGCGGGAGCGGGCGCCGGAATCGAAATTGAGTGCGGAACGGGTGAGAGATCCGGAGGCCGGCATTCCGGCGAAGATGCCCGCGAAGAGATTCGTGACGCCGACGCCGAACATGTCCTGATTGATGTCGGGGCGGTCGCCGGTGCGGGAGGCGAGGGATTTCGACATGACGGTGTTTTCGAGGGAGGCGAGGAAGGCGATGGCGAAGGCGACGGCGGCGAGGAGGGAGATGCGATCGAAGATGCCGGGGGAGGCGAGGTCGGGAATGCTCGGGCGGAGGTCCCGGAGCGAAATGGGCTCGAAGGTGGCGACCTTGTCGAAGCCGAGAGGAGCGGCGCAGGTCCGCAAAAGCCATCCGACGAACGAGAGGAGGACGAGGGTGAGGGCGAAGGTCGGCAGGCGGCGGAACCGCCGTTGCATGAACAGGTAGAAAAGGAAGGTGGCCGCCCCGAGGACAAGGGGCGGCCAGGAGGTCTCGGAGAGATGAGCGAGAATCCCGTTCACGATGCCGATGAAGGTTTGGCCGCCCTCGAGATCGACCTGCGGCGCGATGCCGAGGAGGTGCTTGAGCTGGTTGGCAATGATGAGGGTGGCGGCGCCCGAGATGTAGCCCACGAGGACGCTGCGGCTCACGTATTGGAGGAGGTCGGCGGCCCGGAAGAGGGCGCCGAGGATGCAGAAGAACCCCGTCATGAGACAGAGGAGGGGCATCAGGGCGAGGACCTCCGCACGGGACGCCACCACGCCGGTGGCAAAGAACGAGAACACCATGAAGGAGGTGGCATTGGTGGGACCGAGGATCGTGTGCCGGGAGCCGGCGAAGAACGGGGCCACGAGGGCCGCCACGGCCGAACAGGCGATGCCGTAGACGATCGGCAGTTCCGCGATGGAGGCATAGGCCATGCCTTGGGGGAGCGCAAGGAGGGCCACGTTGAGGCCGGCCCGGAGGTCGGCCCCGAGCGTCTCGCGATTGCAGCCTCTGAAGCAGTCGCGGATGGGAAGCGGATCGAGGGGGTTATCCGTGAAGAATCCCCGAATGTCGCGGAGGATCCGGCGGAGATGGCGGTGCAGGTGCGGGAGCATCTATCGATGGCTGGCGCGATGGAAGAGCCAGGCGCCAAGCGCAAGGCAGACGGCGTTCGGAGTCCACAACAGAGCGGCTCCGGCGGAGGAATGGGACTCCAAAGCCTGGTTTGCCACGATCATGCCGCCGAAGTAGGCGGCGGCGATGAGGAGGCTGATCAGAAGGCCGGCGGAGGTTTCGCGGCGGCGGGTGGTGACGCCAAGGGGGACGCCGATCATGCCGAAGGCGAGGCAAGCGGCTGACAGCGAGTAGCGTTTCTGGAGTTCGAGGCGGAGTTGTTTTCGGGTGTGGCGGGCCTTTGCGCGGGCGCGTTCGAGGGCGGCTCGTTTTTCGGGCGAGAGGGAGGGATTTGCGAGGCGGCGGGCGTGGCGGGCTTCTTCCTCGCGGCGGGCGGCGATGGCGGCGGGGATGCTGTGGTTGGTGAGGTCGCTTGGTTCGACGTTTTTTTTGGCGCTGGCGGAGAAGTCGATGAGCCACGGTTCGGCCTCGCCCGCGAAGGCGAGTTCGACCGATCCGTCGTCGGAGACGGTTTCGATGTAGGCGTTGCGAAGTCTCAAGCGAAGCTCCTTCAGTTCGGGGTTGACGCGGAGGTTGATGGTGCGGGCGTAAACGTATGCGAGGGGCGCGGCGTCGCGGGTGTCGTCCGAGAGCAGGTAGATGTGGAGGCCGCGGAGCAGGCCGCCCTCGCGACGTTCGACATAGACGCGTTGCTCCTTGAAACGGGACTGCACCACGCCCGGATCGAGGAGGGACTCCGGATCGCGCCGGACCGCGTCGTAGAGGAGGGTCCGGGAGGCCGCCTTGGCGGCCGGCGCGGCCGTCCCGGTGAGCCACACGCAGAGACCTGAAAAGAGCGCCCCCGCCGCCAGCACCGGAAGCGCCACTCTCGCCAGCCCCACGCCCGCCATCCGCAGCCCGAGCAGTTCATTGTGGGCCGAAAGCCGCCCGAACGTCAGCAACGTGGCCGCCAGAAACCCCCACGGAATCGTGAACATGAGCGAAAACGGCAGGGACGTCAGAACGAATTTCCCGATCATCCAGAGCGGCAGCCTCTGCTCGACCAGCAGGGGATGGATCTGCTTGAAAAGCTGTCCGAGGACCAGGACCACCGTCAGCAGGGTCACCCCGAAGAGGGTGCCGTAAATCACCTGCCAGCCGATGTAGCGGTCCGCGATGCGCATCGTCGCACCGCGACTCTAACGGCCGTCGGGGGCCCCGACAAGCGCCCGGAGCGTCGCGCGAGGCTTTGACTTGCGGGCCCGCCCGGCTAGGTTCGGGGCGGAGAGTGACGCGTGCCTGGTGGCCGCCGCGGTCTTCAAAACCGTTGAAG
>CAYPUM010000540.1:0-2795 GCA_964413545.1 uncultured Roseibacillus sp.
CCAAACTTGTGCGGCAAGACGCCAGCGATGGGCTGGTTCTCAAGTACTGGCCGGCGCTCGACTGCCTGAAGACCAGGGAGATCCTCAAGGAGGACTCGCTGTCGTTGAAACCCAAACCGTCCGAGCGCTACTACCGGCGCATCCTCAAGACCATGGCCGGCGATTTCATGCTCACCTGCGACATCCGGATCCAAGATGCGGAAAGCCTGTCGGTCTTCTGGCGGCGAAACGCCACGCCCTTCGGCTTGAAGATCGAACCGCGAAGCGGGACTTTCTCGGTCGTGCAGCTCTATCCCTGGCTGGGCAAGTTCAACTCGCAAACCTACCGGACGATGCCGCAGGACCAGTACACCAACAAGGACCTGTGCACGGAGACCATCGCGTTGCGGCTGATGGTGCGCAAGGGGCGCTCCGAGATCTACATCAATGACCGCTGGATTTTCAATGTGGGGTTGAAGGGAATCCCGGACGAAGGCGATTTCAGTTTCCTCGTCGACTCCGGCGAAGCGGTGGTCGGCCACCTTCGGATTCATGAACTCGAACCGCTTGTCCTGGAGGAGGCGAAATGAGGACAAAGTTGTCAATAACGGGATGGGCATGTTTGCTGTCCGGGTGTATGGCGTCTGCGCTTGCTGGACCGGTGTCACCGGGCGAGAGCCGGACGTCAACCGTCCGGCAGTGGCCGGAGGCGCCGGAGGGATTCGCCTCCGTCAACGCCATGGGCCAGAACGGCGTGACCGGTGGCGCCGGCGGCAAGACCGTCACCGTGACCACGCGGGAAGAGCTCAAGCGATTCGCGGAGAGCACGGATCCGTATGTCATCCGCGTTCGGGGTTCGATAGACTTGAAAGACGGCAGCAGGGATCCGCGGATCGACGTCGCCTCCGACAAGACGATCGTTGGGGTGGGCAAGACCGCCGAAATCGTCGGCGGCAGGCTCTACCCGCTGGCAGGGGTGCACAACGTCATCATTCGCAACCTCACCATTCGCAACAGCCCGACGGACGGCGTAACCATGGACGGTGCCCATCATGTATGGGTGGACCACTGCCGCTTCCACGGCCACGCCGACGGTTGCCTCGACAGCCGGAAGGGCACGACCTGCCTCACCGTCTCCTGGTGTATCTTCAGCGACAGCTACAAACCCTTCGGCATCGGGTGGGACACCGAGGTCGCGGCTCAGATGACGATTCATCACAATTGGTTTCGCAACAACCAGTATCGGAACCCGCGGGCCGGTCAGGTGCTTCGCGCCCACCTCTACAACAACTACCTGAAGGATATTCGGGTGCGGGGGAACTGGGCCGCCGACGGCACGCGGATGGTGGTGGAGAACAGCTTTTTCGATAATGTGGCGAATCCGCACGACAGTCATTCGCCCGGTGGGAAGGGCAGCTCGGGCGGCGTGGTCTTCGCGAGTGGAAACATCTACCACAAGACGCGGGGGAGAAAGGACTCGCACAAAAACATGCCCTTCAATCCCCGTGAGTTTTATGAATACGAACTCGACAGGACCGAAGCGGTTCCGGACTTGATTTCAGAATACGCGGGGCCGCGGGAGAGTATCGGACGCTGAGACGACGAAGTATCGGGAACCGGAACCGGAGAAGAGAAGATGCGAATCAATCCCTTCCACGCATCTATCACATGCCGCAGCTGGGTTGCGGTTGCATTGATGACTGCCGCCGCATGGTGTCCTTCCGCCGCGGCGGCCGAAAAGCCGAACTTCGTCGTGATCTTCATCGACGACATGGGCTACGGCGATATCGGGCCGTTCGGCTCGACGGTGAACAAGACCCCGCACCTGGACCGCATGGCGGAGGAGGGCCTGAAGCTGACCTCGTTTTACGTGGCCGCGGACTGCTGCACGCCGTCGCGGGCAGCGTTGATGACCGGCTGCTACCCGAAGCGGGTCGGGCTTGCCCGGGGCTCCTGGGGGCCGGTGTTGTTCCCGAAGGACGAGCACGGGCTGAATCCGGACGAGATCACGATCGCCGAGGTGCTCAAGGACGCGGGCTACACCACCGGCTGCTTCGGCAAATGGCATCTGGGCGACCAGCCGGAGTTCCTGCCCACCCGGCACGGGTTCGATGTCTACTTCGGCATTCCCTACTCGAACGACATGTGGCCGCTTTACCGGAGATCCAGGCAGTGGAAGAACGGTGTCTGCCCCCTTCCGGTGCTGCGCGGCGAGGAGGTGGTCGACATCGTCGAGGACATGGACGACCAGGGGCGGTTGTGCAAGCGGTTCACGGACGAGGCGATCAGGTTTGTCAGGGACAACAGGGACAAGCCGTTCTTCTGTTACCTTCCGCATGCTTTCATTCACGGTCCCCGCAACGCGCGCCAGGAATTCCGCGAGCGGGCGAAAGGCGACGTCACCCGCGCCCAGATCGAGGAGGTCGACTGGTCGACGGGGCAAATCCTGGACACGCTGCGCGAGTTGGGGCTGGCCGGGAAGACCCTGGTGCTGTTCACCTCCGACAACGGCGGCACCCGGGGTTCCTCCAACAAGCCGCTACGGGGTTCCAAGGGCCAGACATGGGAGGGCGGCATGCGCGAGCCGACCCTCGCCTGGTGGCCGGGGACCGTCCCGGCCGGCAGCGCCTGCGACGAGATCGCCACCACCATGGACCTGCTGCCCACCTTCGCGAAGCTGGGCGGCGGTCAGGTTCCCGGCGACCGCGTGATCGATGGCAAGGATATCTCGTCCCTGCTGCTCAGGCCCGGCAACGCGAAATCGCCGCACGAGGCGTTCTTCTATTACCGGCTCGCCAAGCTCAACGCCGTGCGCT
>CAYPUM010000541.1:0-2784 GCA_964413545.1 uncultured Roseibacillus sp.
CATACGACCCAGGACACGGCGGAACTCTTCGCTCTCGTGAAGGACCAGCTTCGCCGCAAGTCGCGGAGGATTCCCACCAACGACCTCTGGATTGCCGCCCACTGCCTCGAGATTGGAGCGGTCCTGGTCACCTTTGACGGGCATTTCGACGACATCGACGGGCTGCGCCGCTGGGCCGGGGCATGACGCGCCCCCGAATCCCCCGATCCCCGTTGACTTGATCGCGGGTTCAACTACAGGTTTGTCTCCCCGCCGGCACATGGCTTCTTCCCCCCGCACCCGACTCGCCCTCGCATGGCTGGGCATCGTGGCTGTTCTCGCCGTGTCGTCATGGTATGGTTGGAAGGCGCTGCGCGAGGCCAAGCCGGCCGCCCAGGCCGGCCCCGCCGGCCGCCCGCCCAGCGTCGTCATCGTCCGGCCCGCCGTCGAACGGGAGGTCGTCGAACACCTCACCGTCACGGGCACCCTCCGCGCGGTCCGCCGCGCCGACGTGGCCGCCCTCGAATCGGCCGCCGTCGAGCAACTCGAAGTCGATGAAGGCGACCTCGTCCGGAAAGATCAACTGCTCGCCAAGCTCGACCCCCGCCGCCTCGAAGCCCAGCTCGAAGAAGCGGAAGCCACCCTCACCGCCGCCAACGCCGAACTGGCCCAGCGCGAAGCGGAACTCGAGCGCGCCGGCAAGGACGCCGAAATGATGCGCGCCCTCTGGGACGAACGCGCCGTCTCGGAACGCGAATACCTCGACAGCGTGCGCGAACACAAAGTCGCGGAAGCCCGCCTGCAGGCCGCCCACAAGGCGATCGAGGCCGCCGCCAAGCGCCGCGACCTCCTCGAAGTCCGCCTCGCCGACCTCGAAGTCCGGGCCCCGTTCGAGGGACGGGTCGTGGCCCGCCAGGCGGAACTCGGCGAGTGGCTCCGCGAGGGCGATCCCGTCCTGACTCTCATCTCGACCGGGGAAGCCGAGGCATGGCTCCGCGTTCCCGAGCGGCATGCCGTGGCGCTCCGGGAAGCCGCCCCGGAGGCGGTCGAGATGCGGGTTCCGGGGATCGCGGCGCCGATCCGGGCCGACAAGCTGCAGCTCATCCCGGATGTCGAGGGGCGTTCGCGCCTCTTCAGCCTGATCGCGCACATTCCGGACCCCGAAAACCGGCTCACCCCCGGATCGTCGGTCGAGGCCATGGTTCCCCGCGGCAAGCCCGAGCCTCGGCTGGTGGTCTCCTCGGACGCCATCCTGCAGGGCTACTCCGGGACGCACGTCTTCGTCCCGGAGAAGTCCCCCGACGGCCCGCCCGTCGCAAAGCGCGTTCCCGTCGAGGTCCTCTTCGAGCGACAAGGGGAAGCGGTCCTCGCGCCCAACGACGTCCTCGCCGCCGGATCCGAGGTCATCGTCGAGGGCAACGAGCGCCTCTTCCCCAACACCCCCGGCGACCCGCACCCATGGGAAGACACCCGCTCCCCAGACAAGCCCCCGCCCACCGCCCGCGCCCGCTAAGGTCCTCGAGATAGAATGAAAAGCCTCGTCGACCCTCTCCTGCGCCAGCCCATCACCATGGCGGTGGCGACCCTCCTCGCCATCGTCACCGGCATGCTCGCCATCACCCGCGTGCCGGTCCGCATGACCCCCGAGGTCTCTTCCGTCGTCGTCGCCGTCACCACCAACTGGGAAAACGCCTCCGCCGAGGAAATCGAGTCCGACATCATCGAGGAACAGGAAAAGGTCCTCGGCGAGGTCACCGGCCTCGATTCCATGATCAGCACCAGCGCCGCCGGCCAGGGAACCATCCGCCTCGAATTCGAAACCGGCATCGACATCGACGAAGCCGAGGAGGAAGTCCTCCAGAAACTGGACGAAGTCCCCGCTTACCCGGAAGGAGTCCTCCAACCGGTGGTCGAGGACATCGACCCCGAGTCCGTCGACTGGATCGCATGGATCGGGCTCTTCTCGACCGACCCGGACTTCAATCCCGCTCTCCTGTTCGACTTCATGGACCGCAGCATCAAGCCGCGCTTCGAGCGCATCCCCGGCATCAGCGAAGTCGGCGTGCGCGGCGCCCGGGCGTCCGAATTGCAGATCTTGGTCGACCCCCACGCCCTCGCCCAGCGGGGCGTCACCTTCACCCAGCTCCGCAACGGCATCCTCGCCGCCAACGCCGACTTCTCCGCCGGCAAGATCGAACAGGGAAAGCGCGACTTCCGCATCCGCGCCACCGGCCGCTTCCACACCCCCGAATCAGCCGGCGACATGATCATCTTCCGCGACGAGGCCGGCCCGGTCTACCTGCGCGACGTCGCCACAATCCGCAACTCCTACAAGGAGCCCACCTCATGGGTCCGCTCGCGCGGCCAACGCGCCGCCTTCTTCAACTTCCAGCTCCAGCGCGGCGCCAACCTCCTCGAGACCATGCACCTGCTCAAGGCCGAGGTCGCCGAACTCAACCGGCCCGGCGGCCTGCTCGACCAGAAGGCGCGCAGCCTCGGCCTCGACGGCACCCTCGAGCTGGTCCAGACCTACGACGCCTCGGCCTACGTCCAGGACGCCTTCGAACTGGTGCGCTCGAACCTCGCCCTGGGCGGTCTCCTCGCCACCCTCACCCTCCTGTTCTTCCTGCGCAGCCTGCGCGTCGTGGGCATCATCGCCATCGCCATCCCCGTCTCCACCATCGCCTCCTTCACCGTCCTCGTCCTCCTCGGCCGCTCGATCAACATCATCTCGCTGGCCGGCCTCGCCTTCGCCGTCGGGATCGTCGTCGACAACTCGATCGTGGTCATCGAGAACATCTTCCG
>CAYPUM010000542.1:0-2783 GCA_964413545.1 uncultured Roseibacillus sp.
AGCGCTGCAGGTCGGCCTCCTGGTAGGGAATGGCATGGCAGAAGCGCACGCTGTCGGCGTCGGCTCCGAAGGTGTATGAGAAGGAGGTCTTCGAGACGCTCTTCGGCCCCAGCCAGGACCAGGTTCTGCCCTCGTCCAGACTGACGGCCGGGCCCTGCAGGTCGATGACGTCTCGATTCGTAAAATGAAATGTCAGGCGTCGTCCCGCCGCTCCGCGCACCCGGAAGTTCCAGTAGAACCACCAGATCGGGGTGTCCCGGAGCTCCTGGTGGAGATAAACATGGTCGCCGTCGATGCGCTCGAAGACAATATTCCCGCCCGGGTAATCCGCGTCGATCCTGACGGGGAACCCGGCGTCCAGCGCAACCGCCACAGCCGGAACGTCCGGGTGGTCGGTCGGGATCCCGAGGGTGGCATGGAACGGGCCGCGATCCTCCGGCGGGGTGAAGGTGACCGTGACCTCCGCGCTGCCGCCCGCGGGGATCGGGTCCCGGGTCGGTCCGCTGGTGACCTTGTAGAGCCCGGAGTCGGCGCCGGTGATGCGGAGCGGACCGAGATCGACCGCGCGCGGACCGGCGTTGCTGATGGTGACGGTCTTCACCCGCGGAACGGGGTCCGCGCCGAGCCGGGTCAGGTCTCCGAACAGGGCCGCCGGCTCGGCCCACACCGGCAGGCGGGAAACCACATCCTCCCAGGTTGTGCCGACGCGGATCTCGTCGATCCACCCCGCGGCGCGGTTGCCGTATCGCAGGCCGAAGCGATCGAGGCTGCCGACCCCGATATCCTTGGTGATGTCACCATCCCACTTCACCGGTTCGGTCGGACTGGTCGGGTTGACCACCACTTGCAATCGATCGTAGTTGTCGCCGGCGGCGCCCGACTTCGAGAGTCTGGCGACGACGAAGACCGGCGCGCGGACGGCGTTGCCCGGGCAGGCGGCATTCAAGGTGGCATATCCCGGCGGGCAGAGCGTCCCCGCAACCTTGCCCCCGCCGGATCGCCCGTCCATGTACACCTGGCCTGAACCTTGATGGTCCGGGTAGGCTGAAGTGCCAACCCAGGGCTGAAGGAACGCTCCCGCCTCGACCTGGGCAAGAAAGCTGAAATAGACCGGTCCGGTCTGCGCCGTGGGCAAGTCAAAGCCAACCGCCCGATTCAAATAGGGCGCCGAGCCGCTTAGCTTCAAGGCGCGGTTGCCGAAGCCGGCGGTGATGCCGCCGCCGCGATAGCTGAGATCCTTTTCCTCGATCGTCTCGACAGCCGCGCCGAGCGTCCACGCCTGGTCGGCCGTGCCGTCGAACGCTCCAGGCGCCTCGGTCTCGAAGCTCTCACGGGCCAGCGGCTGCGCGGCCCCGACTGAAACCGCGAACCCTGTCAGGACCATGAAGGCGATGCATAAACGTGTGAGAGTCGTGGCCATCTTGTGTCTCCACCTCCTTCTTTCCGTTCCTCGGCACATCCTCACCTCACCCCCAGCTCGCACTCGAACCGGAACAGCCTCGCCTTTCCCGGAGCGGTGGGGTATCCCGTAACATCCACGCCCCAGGTCACGCCCCGGTTGTTCGGTTTGTCGGTGAAGTTGCCTTCCGGGACATAAAACCCGGTGCACCGGTTTTTGAACGGGCCGGCCGGGACGAAGTTCACACCGTCGGTGGACCAGAAAACGACCTGTTTGGAGCCGCCGCCGCCGACCAGGGCGATGCCGTCGCGGTGCTTCCAGGCCGAAAACGCGTGGCCTTGCATGATCGGGTTTCCGTCGTGGCGCGTGTAGGGGCCGGTCAGTTCCGTGGCCGTTGCCAGACCGATTTTCGTGTCCTCCGCCCGCTTGAGTTTTTCGGTAAAGCCCTTGTAGTACAGCAACCATCGGCCTTTATGCCGGACCACGTTCACATCGTCCACTTTGTGCCGGTCCCAGCCGTTCTTGCTGACTTTGAATACCAGCCCCTTCTTTTCCCAGGGCCCCATGGGGTCGTCCGCCACCGCCAGGGCGATTTGCGCTTTATTACCGTCCGCCCGCCGCCCCTTGTACCCCTTTGGCACGGCGGTGTAGAACATGTAGAAACGCCCCTCGTGCTCGACAATATAGGAGGTTAACGTGCCCATCGCCTCCCAGTCGTTCTGCTTGTCCGGCGCCATCGCCACGCCCCGCTCCGTCCACGCCACGCCGTCGGGCGAGGTGATCAGCCGGATGCGCGTGTTCATGTTCGCATCGATCGGCTCAATGTGGTCCGTATACCAGCAGTAATACAACCCATCGTGGCGAATGATGTTCGAGGGGTCGTGGTTGTCCTGGTCCGGTAATCCCGTCGCCTCCGCGACGCGCTTGTTGGGGGTCATAAGCTCCTTCGGCGCCGACTCCGACGCGCCGGCTGTGCCGGCCAGAAGCGCCGCCACGCATCCAATTTCCGTCAAACCAATCATCCGCATTTTGCTTTTCTCCTTTCGTTTCTGCTGATTCCACTCAACATAGGGTGCATTCCGGCAATCCCGTCTCTCGGCGCTCTTTGCCTACTCCGTCTCCCACACTACCACGGTCTGATTCCGTTGCGGGGCGGTGACCGGCCAGCGCAGCGATTTGCCGCCGGCGGTCCCGGCTTCGATATAGTATTCCATGTCTGCTTGGGGCGCCGGCACACTCACGCGGTAGACCCCGCGGCCGACGTGTGTCAGCTCAATCCGCCGGAATTCGCCCCGGCCGAGCGGTCGCCAGCGCAGGGCGGCGGACGCTGCCGGCCGGTTGTCGAGCACGATGACCTTCAGGCGCAGCGGCTCGTCCTTCTCCA
>CAYPUM010000543.1:0-2782 GCA_964413545.1 uncultured Roseibacillus sp.
TGAAGGCCTTGCAGCCGGCGTCCCGGTAATGCCCATCGACCTTCTTCCGGGCCCGTTCCCTCCGGTCCCGAACCACGTCGCACACCGCCGTGACCCGCGCGTCGCCCTGGGACAGGAAGTTGGTGAGGTTCACCCCGAAACCGTGAATCCCCATGCCGATGCACCCCAGCGTGATCCGCTCCGAAGGCGCCTCCTTGCCCAGCACCCTCGATGGAACGCTGGAGGGGACGGTTGGCAAGCTGCCGGGGGCCGCCCCCGCCAGCGGAGTCCGTGAGAAGCGCCCCCCACTCACGGGCTGGTTTCTCAAACTGGCCGCGACCTGCTTGTCGACGCCCGGCAAGCCGCCGAACTTCCTTGTCATCATGGCGGGCGATTGCACGTTCCACGATCATTCACCCCGTTCCAACTCGACGGTGTGGGTGAGCATGAGGTCCTTGCCGGGTTGCGACCAGTCGGTGGTTCCCAACAGGACGATATGATCCCCGGCGTCCAGCATCTCGTGCCGACGGGCCCAGTCGACGACGAAGTCCGTGAGGCGTTGCGGAGGGGCATGGCAGGCTTCGGTGACGACCGGGATCACCCCCCACGCCATGCAAAGCCTCCGGGCGCTGCACGGACTGTCGGTAAGAGCGAGAACGGGCATGGGATTGCGGAGCTTTGACACCGCAACGGCCGTCCTGCCGCTGTGCGTCAGGACCACGATCAGCCTCGCGGCAAGCTGTTCGGCGGCGTGCATCGCGCCGAGGGCGGCGGCGCGGGTCATCCGGGTGGCGGCGTTCCGGGAGGAGACCTTCATGGGCAGCTCCCGGTTCGAGTCGAGCAGGGGTTCCGCCTCCCGGACGATCCGCGACATCATGGCGACCGCCTCGCGCGGGTACTCGCCGATGGCGGTCTCTCCCGACAGCATGACGGCGTCGGTGCCGTCGAAGATGGCGTTGGCCACATCGCTGGCCTCGGCGCGGGTCGGCAGCTTGCTGCGCTCCATGCTGTCCAGCATCTGGGTGGCGGTGATCACCGGCACCCGCTGGCGGTTGCACGCCCGGATGATCTCCTTCTGGATGACGGGCACCCGGACCACGTCGACTTCCACGCCGAGGTCGCCGCGGGCCACCATCACGGCGTCCGCTTCAGCCACGATGTTCTCGAGGTCTGCGACCGCCGCGGGCTTCTCGATCTTCGCCACGATCATGGGCGGTTGCGCCGGGGCAAATTCGTCGATCAACCGGCGCAGGGCGCGGACGTCGCCGGCCCTCCGCACGAAGCTGAGGCCGACGAAATCGAGGCCCTGGTCGAGCGCCCAGCCGAGGTCGGCGCGGTCCTTCGCAGTGACGCTCGGCAGGCTGAGATCGATATCCGGCAGGTTGACCCCCTGGCCGCTTCGCACCATGCCGGGTTGCCCGACCACGCAAACAACCCGGTCCGGGCGCTTTTCGACCACGCGCAACGAGACCAGTCCGTCGGCGAGGACCACATGGTCACCCGTTCCGAGCTCGTCGATCAGTCCGTCGTAAGTCGTGGCGAGCGTGTCCGGTTCTCCGGCGTCCTCCCGCCGAACGAGAGCGTAGCGCCGGTCGCGATCGATCTGCATCGTCCCGCCGGGCAGCTCTTCGAGCCGGATCTTCGGACCGCCCAAGTCGCCCAGGATCGCGATCGGCCTTCCGAGTTCCCCGGAGATCCGCCGGATGGCGGCGACGAACGCGGCCAACTGCCCATGCTCGCCATGCGCGAAGTTCAGGCGGAAGACGTCCACCCCCGCCTCGGCCATCGCCCGCAGCATTGGCGGCGACTCACAGGACGGACCGACGGTGGCGATGATCTTTGTCTTGCTGCCGTCCGCCTCTCGATAGGGTCCTGAAAACTGATTCATCCCGTTCCGTTCTGATGCGACATCAGGGGTTGGTCAACCTCCCGGCGCCCCCCTCATCCCGGAATCCTTCGACAGGCTCCATCTTCCGCCTTTGCGGAACTTCAGCCTCCGGCAAGCGCCGTGCGGTCCGGAAGTTGGCGGGCCGCCGGGCCTTCTCCCGCGCCCCCCCCGAAAACCACCCCGGAACAGACAAGACCGGAGGTGAGGCACGATTTACACGGCCCTCCTTGACCACTTGCGAACAAGTCCCTTTAATGGATCTGCCATGGAACGCCAAGCTCCGCGCCGCCTCCGGGTCCTCATCGTGCTGGCCCTGGGCGTTCTGGCGGCGCTTGCGCCGGGCCGCACCTTCAAGAACACCGAGGGCAAGACGATCGAGGCCGAAATCGCGCGTGCCACGGCCACCACCGTCACTCTGCGCCTCCGCAACGAGCGCACCGCAACCATCCCGTTGTCGACCCTCAGCAAGCCCGACCAGGCCTACGTGAAGGAGTGGCTCGCGGACCGCGTCCCGCGGCTCCGCTTCGATCCCAGGGTGAAGCGCTCGAACAAGGACGCCGACTACACCTCTTCCTACAGCGGCAGGACCTACCGAACCTACTCCCGTCAGATGCAAACCTACGAAACCTCGGTCGAGGTCAGGTGCGAGGAGACCGCCAAGGGGCTCGACGAGAGCACCATGACCTATCTCCTGATCGGGCGCTCCCTCTCGAACGCGAACCAATACAAGATCCTCACCGTCCAGACCGAGGATTTCTCGATCGAACCCGGAGGGACAGCGGTCGTCCCGTTCCGGACGGTGGTCAATTACTACTACGATTCCAATTACAGCCGCAGCGGGTACAAGTGTGTCGGTTACGTCTTCTTCGCGCACCGCAACCGGGACCACCGCGAAATCTACTCCCACGGCTCGAC
>CAYPUM010000544.1:0-2771 GCA_964413545.1 uncultured Roseibacillus sp.
GCCGGTTTGGAAGACCCAACTGCCGCCCGGCAGGAGGAGCGGAGAACCGGCCTGCTCGAACAGGTGCTTCAGCCCGAGGGCGGTCGAGAACAGGATCAGGGGCCTGTCGCTCTCGATTGCGCGGAGCAGCGGGCCAAGTCGCAGGCGCCCGTTTTCGTCGAGAAGCCACCCGCCTTCGTCGGAGGCAAGGAACGAAAACATGCCGCCCAGCGACGATTCGGGCGTGACGGCCGGGTCGCGCGCCACGAAGAGCCGACGGGGCAGGTCGGGCAGTTCCGCGTGACGCCAGCCTTCCAGAACCGCGGTCCGGTAGAGGAGGAGATCGGGCAGGTAATGCCGGCCACGGACTTCGGAGGTCGTTCCGGATGTCAGAAAGACCCGCTCGGCGCTCCGATGAGGAAAACATGTCAGCGGCCACGGCGTCCGGAAGGCGTCGGCCGGGACGGGGGGGATCTCGTCCCACAGACGCACCGTCCGGGGCGATGCGCCAAGGCTCCGGCAGTAGGCTTGGTAAGGGCGGTTGTGCGCGAATTGGAACCGGAAAAGGCGCAAGGCGAGGTCCGGAAAGTCGCCTTCGCTTTCCCTGATGAACGCCGCGAGGCCGGCCTGTATCGCGCGCAGATCGTCCGCCATGCCGGCCTCATCGTCCAAATCGGGGCCGGGAGGTAAAGAATTCGAGGCGGACGGAAGCAGAAAGAAGGCGGGGATCGAGTCGCCCGGCTTGACTCTCGGCCAAGCTGGCGCATGATGGCGGCGGCAGGAAGTGCGGTTTTTCCCGCTCTTTTGGTCAGAACACCACATAGCAGCTATGACTTCGACCCGACTTGTTCTTCCGCTCGCGGTAATGAGCGGACTCATCTCCGCCTGTGCACCATACCAGCAACAGCCGAGTCCGACGCCGCCGTCGCCGACGGCGTTGGGGGCGCGGCCACCGACCGTGAATTCGCCGGAGCAGAAGCAGCTCGAACAATCCCGGAGGGATGCGGAGCGCCGGTTGGATGATTCGGAGGCGTTGAATGGCGGCGGCGAAGAGGGAACGACGACGAACGCTCCGCCCAGCGGGGGCAAGACGGACTTTCCGAAGGGGATCAAGATTCCCGGCAAGGAAGGCTTCGTCTTCAATCCTTACAACAACAATCCGGTTGACGTGCGCGGTATTCCGCCGGGAACCCTGGTTCGGGATCCGCAGGATCCGGACCCGGATCACAAGTTTCGCGTTCCCTGAGGTTCGGGCTTGCGGGGCGGCGTGAGTGAATTTCGTCGGATAGCGGTTTTGGGGCCCGGCTTGTTGGGTGGGTCGATTGCGCTCGGGGTGCGCCGGAGGCATCCTGGGGCGTCGGTGGTGCTTTGGGGCCGGAATCCGGAGCGGGTGGCGGAGATTCGCTCCGCCGGATTCGAGCATGCCACGAACGATCTCAGGCTGGCGGTGCAGGGGGCGGAGCTGGTTGTTCTGGCGGTTCCGGTGGGCGTGATGGAAGTTCTCGGGCAGCGGATTCTCGATGCGGGGTTGGAGCGGGAGGCGTTTCTGACCGACGTGGGGAGTGTCAAACGGCATCCGCATCGCACCTTGGGCGCCTTGATGAAGCGCGAGGGACGCTGCTTCATCGGGAGTCATCCGATGGCGGGTTCGGAGCGGGTGGGATTCGGGGCGGCCAGCCCGGATCTTTTCGAGGGCGCGCCCTGCATTCTGACCAATGACGACGGGCGCTCCGACGCGGAAGTGAACCGGCTGGTGGCGTTCTGGGCGGGGCTGGGGGCGCGGGTGGCCATCATGGATGCCGGCGAACATGACCGGGTGGTGGCGCGGATCAGCCATGTTCCGCATTTGCTGGCGGTGGTTTGCGCGCTGGTGGCGCTTGATCAGGAGGAGGACGGAAATCTGGCGGGGGGCGGGTTGCGCGACACGAGCCGGGTGGCCGGCGGGGACCCCCTGATGTGGGCCGAGATCCTTGGGGAGAACCGGGCCGAAGTCCTTCGCCCGTGGCGGGAATGCATCGCGCTGATGGAGCGGCTGGCGGGCCTGCTGGAAGCGGGGGAGATGGACGGCCTCGGGGTGGTGCTGGAAGACGCCCGGCGCCGCCGCGGGCTCCTTGACGGGCCAAAGCCATGAGATCGGGGGAGCTGCGAGTTCGCCGCCTGGCAAGGATCTCGGGAGAGATCGAGGTGCCGGGAGACAAGAGCATTTCTCACCGTGCCGCGATCATCGCGGGGCTTTCGGACGGCCCCTGCCGGATCTCGAATTATCTGGCGAGCGAGGATTGTCTGAACACGCTCCGGGCGATGGAGCGTCTTGGGGTGCAGTGCGACGGGGACGTGTCGGGGGACGTCGAGGGGGCGGCGCGGGAGTTGGTGGTGCACGGGTGCGGAGGCGAGTTGGAACCGGCGGGGGGATCGATCGACTGCGGGAACTCGGGGACCGGGATGCGGCTTCTGACGGGGGTGCTGGCAGCGCAGCCGTTTTCGAGCATTCTGGCCGGGGACGCCTCGCTGTCGAAGCGCCCGATGAGCCGGGTGATCCGGCCCCTTGCACAGATGGGGGCGCGGATTGAGGCACAGGGCGAGCGGGAAGGGTGCGCGCCACTGAAGATTATCGGAACGCGGTTGCAAGGGACGCGCTACAAGTTGCCGGTGGCCAGTGCGCAGGTGAAGACGGCCGTGCTGCTTGCCGGTCTCGGCCTGGAGGGAGAGACCGTCTTCGTGGAGCCGCATCGATCCCGGGATCACAGCGAGCGGATGCTGCGATACCTCGGTGCGGATCTTCGGGTCGACGG
>CAYPUM010000545.1:0-2732 GCA_964413545.1 uncultured Roseibacillus sp.
CGCCCTCTGGCTGCTGGAGTCGCTTGCTCCCTGAAGCCCCCGATGCCCCGCCGCGGCTGGCGCCTTCCACCGCGCTCGAATCATCTCGCGGACCTCGATGCTCGATGACTGCTCCCCGCCAACACCGGGGCGCCAGCCCACCTGCCCAAGACCAGCCCAGCCGCCGAAAGCCGCGGAAATTCTCTTCGCTTTGCCTTCCTGATCGCTTCACCTCGACGGGGTTCAGCCATCCGGGCTCTTCCTTTCGTATCCCTCCTCAGCCGCGACGCGTCCCATGGGATGGCGCTTGTCCCCCCGGTGGCATCATAGTCAGGCGGCCTGTCGGAAGCGCTTGCGCAAGGCGAAGCTCCTGGCCACGTAGAACAGGACCGGATAGAGCAGCAACTCGAGAATGAATGCCGTGGCCAGGCCCCCGATCATGGGGGCGGCGAGGCGGCGCATCGTGTCCGCGCCGGCTCCGGACGCCCAGAGAAGCGGCGCCAGCCCGATGAAGGTGGTCATCACGGTCATCGTCTTCGGCCGGATCCGTTGCACGGCGCCGTCCTGAATCGCGTGCCACAAGTCGCCCGGCGAGTTCATCCGGCTCTCGCTCTCGAATCGCTCGAAGCTGTTTTCGAGGTAGAGCAGCATGACGAGGCCGGTCTCCACGGCGAGGCCCGCCAGGGCGATCACCCCGACCCACACCGCCAGCGACAAATTGTAGTCGAGCCAGTAGAGCAGCCAGATCGCCCCGACCAGCGAGAACGGCAACGACAGCACCAGGATCGAGACCCGCAGCCAGCTCTTGGTGGCCATGTAGAGCAGCAGCAGGATGAGCACCCCGGCGAGCGGGACGACCAGCATCAGTCGCTTGCGCGCCGCCTGCATGTATTCGTATTGGCCCGACCAGACGATCGAGTAGCCGGGGGGCAGCTCGACCTGGCGGGCCACCGCCTGCTGCGCATTGGCGACGTAGGTTCCCACGTCGATGCCGGCGATGTCGACAAAGACCCAGCTGGTCAGGCGCGCGTTTTCGCTTTTCACCATCGGGGGGCCCTTGTGCACCGCGATTTCGGCGAGTTGCCCGAGCGGGACCTGGGCGCCGTTCGGTGCGGCCACCAGCGTCTGGCGGAGCGCGTCGATGTTGTCGCGCAGCTCGTGCGGGTAGCGGACGTTGACCGGGTAGCGTTCGAGGCCCTCGACGGTGGAGGTGACATTCATCCCGCCGAGCGCGGACATGATCACATCCTGCACGTCCCCGACGAGGAGGTTGTAGCGGGCGATTTCGTCCCGGTTGATCTTGATGTCGAAGTAGTTGCCGCCGACCGACTTCTCGGGGAAGGCGCTGGTGGTGAAGGCGCCGGTTCCCTCGGCGGTCTTGACGACGTTCGCGATCCGGTTGGAGATTTCGGCGAGCGTCCGCAGGTCGGGTCCCATCACCTTGATGCCGACCGGCGTCTTGATCCCGGTGGAGAGCATGTCGATGCGGGTCTTGATCGGCATGGTCCAGGAGTTGGTGAGGCCCGGAATCTGAACGGCGTCGTTGAGGCCCGGCACGTGGATGTTGCCGCCGCCGCGCGGATCCGGCACCTCGTAGCCGTAAACCAGTTCATCCACCGTGATGGTGCGCGTTTCGGAAAAGACTCGGCTCGGCAGCCATGCCGCCCACGCCGGCCAGTCCGAGAAGAACCGCTTGATCGGACGCGTGCGCCACCGGCTCTTGTCGCGGTGCAGCACGATGGTCGTCTCGAGCATGCTCGGCGGGGCGGGGTCGGTGGCGGTTTCGGACCGGCCCGCCTTGCCGAACACCGTATCGACTTCGGGAAAGCTGCCAATCAGTTTGTCGGTCTGCTGCAGGAGTTCGCCGGCCTTGGTCATGCTGATGCCGGGATCAGTGGTGGGCATGAAGAGCAGGTCGCCCTCCTCCAGGGGCGGCATGAACTCATTCCCGAGCTTGCTGAACGGAACCCACGTCGCCGCCATCAACGCCACGCCCGCAGCGATCGTCAGCCACCGGTACTGCATCACGAATACGAACAGCGGCTGATAAAGCCTCTGCAGCAACAGGCTGATCGGATTGCGCTCCTCGGAATAAATCTTCTGCGGCAGGACGATCAGCCCCATGCCGACGGTCCACCCGCCGACCACCCACCAACGGTGCTCGGCGAGCCGCGGCAGCGGGGCAAGGGCGAGCGCCAGCGCCGGCAGGACGATCAGCCCGAGGTAGACCGCCAACTTGCGAGCGCCCGACCAGCGCTCCGGAACCATCCGCTCGCTGATGAAATACACCATCAACACCGGGATGATCGTGATTGCCAGCACCGCCGCGGCGGACATGGCGAAGGTCTTGGTGTAGGCAAGCGGCCGGAACAGCCGCCCCGACTGCTCGCCGAGAACGAAGATCGGCAGGAAGCTCACGGTGATGATCAACAGCGAGAAGAACAGGGTGGGGCCGACCTCCGCGGCCGCCCTGCCGATCACGCCGACGCGCTCGCGGGTGTCGGGTTCCCGTCCCTGACTGTTCTTGAACCGTTCGAGGTGCTTGTGGGCGTTCTCGACCATCACGATCGACGAGTCGACCATCACGCCGATCGAGATTGCGATCCCGCCCAGCGACATGATGTTCGCATTGATCCCCATCCCGTACATGATCGAGAGGGTGGCCAGCACGCCGGTCGGCAGCACAAAGGCGGCCACCAGGGCGCTGCGGGCGTGCAGCAGGAACAGGATGATCACCAGCGACACCACGAACA
>CAYPUM010000546.1:0-2729 GCA_964413545.1 uncultured Roseibacillus sp.
CTCCGTCGCGGAGACGAGCCGGGACCTGACGGCGAAGAAGATCGAGGTCGCGCGGAGCCGGGTGGCCGCGCTGCAGAAACTGGCCACCTCGTTGATGGCGGACACCCTTCGCGGGGCGAAGGAGGCCGCGGCGCGGATCCGGTCCCGTCTTCCCGATCCGCCCGAAAATCTCAAGGTCCTGCTTGCCGATTTTGCTTCGCTCATCGAGGAAACCGGCAAGGTGACCGGGGCGATCACGGTTGCGGAGGGTGCCTTGCGCCAACGTCAGGAGGAGCTTCGTCGGCTCGAATCCGCCCTCGAAGACGTGAGGCGGATGAGCGAACTGAGCGGGCAGGAAAGCACCCTCGGCGGGGAACTGATGGAGCAATTGCGCGTGCTTCCCACAACGCGTGATGCCAAGCGTCGGGCATCGCAGACCGGGGCGGAGCTTGCCGAGACCCGCGGAAAGCAGTTTGCCTTGGAACGCACCCTGCGCGATCAGGCAGTGGGCGAGGCGCTTGACGGGTCCATTGCGGAGGACGTTCCGCAGGATCTCTCCGCCGAGATTGAGGCCTTGTTCGAGGCCCGAGCCAAGCTGCGGCAGGATGTCAAGACCGGGTACAAGCGCATGGTCAGCGCCTTGAGCGACCGGCTCAAGGCCGAGCAGCAAATCGCGGCGATCAACGAGGAATATCGGGCTTTCGCGAGGGAGCAGACGCTCCTGGTCCGCACCTCCCCGCCCTTTAGCGCCGACACGGTGAGCTCCCTGCCCCGATCGCTTGGGCAGTTGTATGGCGCGGAGCGCCTCAGGGACCTTGAGCGCCGCCTCGCCGCGGTTCCCGTCCTGTTCTGGATTGTCTGGGTACTCCTGGTCGGAATCCTGCTGGCCATGCGGCCGTTTTTGGGACGGGTCCTCGAGCGGGCCGGTCGGCTGACCCGGCGGATTTCCACCGACAACTATCGGCACACCGTCGTGGCCTTGGGCGCAACTTTGTTGATGGCACTCCCGGTCCCGTTGGTGAGCGCGGCGCCCGGGCTGGCCCTTGTCATGCAGCCCGATGGCTCGAACTGGAGTTTCGCCCTGGGCGGCGGCCTGCTGGGGCTGGCGATTTTTTTCCTCAAGATCTCCTTCCTGATCGGAATCTGCCGCCGTGGCGGCCTGGCCGAGATGCACTTCCGTTGGGACCGAAAGCTGATCCGGCGGCTCCGCAGGCTCTCGTGGTGGTGGATCGTGGTCTTTGCTCCCTCCCTGTTGACTTGGTCCCTTGTGTTCGGACAACCGGGCGGCTCGTACATCAATGACGTTGGAAGAATCGCCGGCATGGTGATGGCCACCTCGTTTGGGGTCATCATCGGGATGATGACGCACCCGAAAACGGGTGTGGCCGGAACCTTGTCCCGGCGCTCACCGGATGCCCTGTTCGGGCGGTTGAGGATCGTGTGGTTCGTGCTGGTGATCGGGTTGGCTCTCGCCATCATGGCCATGCTGATTTCCGGATACCTGTTCGCCGGGTTGATCCTGCTCGAGAAAGTGGTCAAGAGCCTGAACGCGGTGGTGGCGACCTTCATCGGCTACGCCCTGATCCTGCGCTGGTTCTCCATCCGGGAGCGCCGGATCGCCGCCGAGGAGCGTCTCGCCGAGCAGAAGGCCCGCCTCGAAGCCCGCCGGAAACAGGAAGCCTCCGGGGCCGGGAGCGAGGTGGCGGCCGCCGAGGAAGCCCCGCCCCCCGAAACCCCCGAGGAGGAAGGGCTGGACATGACCCGGGTGGGCGAGCAGACCCGCAGCCTGTTGGGCTTCCTCGCCGCCGTCTTCCTGGTGTGGCGCATGGTCGTGATTTGGTCGGAATTCGGCCCGGTGGTCCACCTGCTCGATGGTTTTGCCGTCCTCGGCCGGCTCAGCATCGCCGATCTCGGGATCATCGTGCTGGTGATCGCGGCGGTGGTGGCCACCCTGCGCAACCTGCCCGGCCTGCTCGAAGTGATGGTCCTGCGGCGCCTTGGTCTGGATGCCGGCTCCCGCACCGCCTTCACCACTCTCGCCAAGTATGCCGTGATCGCCGCCGGGGCGGCCTTCCTGTTCGATGCCATCGGGATGGACTGGGCGCAATTCAGCTGGATCGCGGCCGCCTTGGGCGTGGGACTCGGCTTCGGCCTGCAGGAGGTGGTGGCCAACTTCGTTTGTGGCATCATTTTGTTGTTCGAACGCCCGGTTCGCGTCGGTGATGTCGTCACGGTGGACGGCATCGACGGCACCGTCTCGCGCATCCAGATTCGCGCCACCACCATCACCAACTGGGACCGCAAGGACTTCATCGTCCCGAACAAACAGTTTGTGACAGGCACGCTCATGAACTGGACGCTTTCCAGCGGGCTCAACCGCATCGTCATCAACGTGGGGGTGGCCTACGGCAGCGACACCGAGAAGGTTCGCGAGGTCCTCTCCGAGGTGCTGGAGGGGCACCCCGACCTTCTCGACGACCCGCCCCCGCTGGTCACCTTCGAGGGTTTCGGCGACTCCAGCCTCGATTTTGTGGTGCGTTGCTACCTGCCGAGCCTCGATCGCCGCCTCGGCATCATCCACGAACTGCACACCGCGATTTACCGGCGCCTCACCGAGGAGGGCATCGAGATCCCGTTCCCGCAGCGGGATTTGCACATTCGGAGCGGAGGCAGGATTCCCCCGTCCTGATTGGAAAGACCGCCGGACTTGGGACGGGAGCGCCTGGAGCCGGGTCCCCACGCAGGGCCTG
>CAYPUM010000547.1:0-2726 GCA_964413545.1 uncultured Roseibacillus sp.
GGAACATGGCGTTCATGGTGTGGCAGGCCATGTCGCCGAGGGCGCCGCAGCCGAAATCGAGCCAGCCGCGCCAGGCCTTCGGATGATAGACCGAGGCGCCGCTGAAGCCGGACTTCTTCTCCTTCCAGCTATCGACGTAGGGGACCGATTCGGCGGGGCCGATCCAGCTTTCCCAGTCGATGTGGTCGGGCACCGGGTCGGTCCAGTCCGGGCGTTCGAGCCCCTGCGGCCAGATCGGGCGGTTGGTCCAGGTGTGGACCCCGGTGACCTTGCCGATGATGTCCCGGTGGACGATGGCGTAGACGTTGCGCCAGCCGCGGTCGGCGTTGCCCTGGTTGACCATCTGGGAGGGGAGCTGCTTCTCCCTGACGATCCGTGCCAGTTCGAGGCACTCGCTGACGCTCCATGCGAGCGGTTTCTCGCAGAAGACGGCCTTGCCGGCCTGCAGCGCGAGCATGGCGGCCGGGAAGTGGCTGTGGTCCGGGGTGGCCACGATCACCGCGTCGAGATCGTCCATGTGGGTCTCGTACATCTTGCGGTAATCGGTGTAGCGGCCGAGATCGGGGAAGGCCTTCTTGTTGAACATGTCGACCGCCTTGCGGTTGGCGTCGACGGCGGCGACGAACTGGTGGCGGCGTCACATGCCATGGTGGGCGCTGCCGCGGCCGCCGCAGCCGATCTGGACGATGCGGAGCTTCTTCGTTTTGCCGGCCCCGAGGGCGAGCGGGGCGCTGCCGAGGACGGCGAGAGCGGCGGTCGAGGTGCGGAGGAAGTGGCGGCGGGTGGGGTGCATGGAATCGGGTGGGTTGGGGATGTGGTTGGGAGAGGATGGTTCAGGTGATGGAGTAAGTGATGGATTAGGTGAACGAGCAGGTGGCCTGATTTCCAGCCTGATCCTTCACCTCATCCTTCACCTAATCGAAATTCGCCGGTCATTTTGCGAACGTGACCTTCCAGTCGATGGTTCCGGTGGCGGCCGGCACGATGGTGACGGTGGCGATTTCGCCCTTGGTGGTGGATTTCGGCTCGTTTCCGGCTGCCGCGGCGGTCTTGAGCCGGTAGCCGGCCGGGACGTGCAGGGTGAGCACGTACGGGTCGCCCTCGACCACCTTGCTGGCGCCGGCGAGGGCGCCGGTGGCGGCGTCCCAGGCGAGCTTGTCGAGGCTGACGCCGCCTTGGGAGATATGGCGGGTGGTCGAGACGAGCCACGGGTGGCTGCGCGCCTCGCGGATGGCGAACGCGTGCATGCCGGTGTCGTCGTCCATGGCGGGTGCGGTGAAGGTTCCCTTGGATTTCCCGATGAACTGCTGGCTCCAGAACTCGAAGACGAGATATTCGCGGTCGGGGTCGAGCCCGAGGTCGGCGAAGGCGAGCTGTTGTTCCGGCAGCCCCTGATATTGCCAGGTGTTGGCGCCTTGCTGTTTTTCGCCCCACTGGAAGCGGGAGACGACCGACCAGTGGTCGAACGGGCGGTCGATTTCGAGCAGCCACCACTCGGGTTCGCCGCCGTGCAGGCTGAATCCGTAGTCGCCGGGCTTGCGGCCGGAGAAGTCGTAGAGCTGGCCGGGCCAGGTGAACAGGACCGGCGCGCTGCGCTTCATGCCCTCGATGTTGAGGTCGTCCTGATAGACCTCGAGCTTGTCGCTGAGCATCAGCATGCCGCCGGCCACGCTGCACAGGGCGGGGCGGATGACCGAGCGGGCGGGGACCGGCTGGCCGGCGCCGAAGACGGTCATCATGGCGTCGTTGTCCATGGCGTATCCGCCGAGGATGTCGCAGTGGTCGGGGTCGTTGCGCCAGACGACGCCGTTGAGCGAGTTGTAGCGGTGGAACAGGCCGGTGCCGAAGCCGTCGGAGCCGAGCCGGCAGCCGTCGGCGAGCCCGATCGAGCTGACGCCCGGGCCGACGCCCCAGCAGGTGAGCATGAAGACGCCGGGGCCGAGTTCCTCGCGGGCCACCTCGTCCCAGACGCGCCATGTTTCCTCGGGGGTCTTGCCGATTTTCTCGAAGAAGCCGGTGACGTCCTTGCGCTTGTAGGCAGTCATGAGGTCCCCTGCCCCGTCGATCTTGACGTACGGCCAGCCCTGTTCCTTGAGCCCGCGGTAGAGCGGCCGGATCATCGTCTCGACAGCGTCCTTGATGTGGGTGTTGAGGGCATAACAATTGTTCTGGCGGACCGGTTGGCCGTTGTTGTCGGGCACGAACCATTCCGGGCGTTCCTTGACGAGGTCGGCGATATGGCGGTCGTTGGCGCGGTGGACGCGGTGGACCCAGATGCCGGGGGTCATGCCGGCGTCGCGGATCACCTTCATGGCGTGCTTCCAGCCGTCGGGGAACTTGCCGTTCCATTCGAGCCAGTTCTCCGGGTGGCTGCCGTTGCCGATCTGGTAGCAGTTGTCGAACTGCATGTAATCGTAGCCGAAGTCGGGCAACTTCTTGTCGACGAAGACTTCGAGCAGGGCTTCGAGCGTCTTCTGGTCGAAGCCGGCGCGGTACGGCCACCACGTGCAGTATCCGGTGAGCGAGCCCTTCCACGGGTCGTAGGTCCATGGGGTGAAGTAATCGAGCTTCCCGTGTTTCTGGTAAAACCGCGGGCGGAAGGTGAGGTCGATGGCGGGGCCGCGGGATTCAAGGGTGAAGGAGACGGCGTCCTTGGCGGCCTTGGCGGGCACGATGCGGGTGGCGCCGTCGGGGCCTTCGAGCATCCAGTCCCAGCGGCGGTCGAA
>CAYPUM010000548.1:0-2719 GCA_964413545.1 uncultured Roseibacillus sp.
TCCAGAAGGGCAGACCGTTGGGGTCTTCGGAGGTCCGCCGGTCGAGCCACCCGTCGAAATCGATCGGGCGGAGGTTGGCCCCGAATTCGAAGTGGCCGACGCCTTTCATGTAGTCGGCGGCGAAGCGGTCCTCGGCATGGATGGCCTTGAAGCGCCGGTGCTGCCGCCACAGGGAAGCGGCGTGCTGGAGCGGATCGCGGAAAGGAACGATCAAGAGGGCTTGGGGAAACAGAAGCCGCAGGTATCCGACCCGAGCGATGTTGGCGTTGTTCTTGGAAAGGTAGCGCGCGGGAGCCGCTGGGCCTCTCCGCAGGAAAATGATCTTGCGCATGTGGTTGCGGAGGAAGTCGTCGAACTCGTCCCGGTTTTCGGGCTGCCAAGGGACAATCCGGTCGTGGCGGTAATGCTTCCTCCAGAAGGCCATCCACAAGAGCTCCTCGAACGCCTCCGGACTGTCCGGGCTGACTTGCATGCCGTCGCCGTGCGCGCGTTCCTTCATCTCGCCGTTTTGTCGGAAGCGTGACGCGAAGCGGCTCCAAAGGCATGGCGTGAGCACGAACGGCATGTCCCGGTAGGAGTGGGTGGCGAACTCCGGAAGCCTCGCGCAGCACTCCAGCAGGAGGGTGGTCCCGGCGCGCGGAAGGGCCGTGATGAAGACCGGACGATCGGTTTCAAGGGGCGCGAGTTCCTTGGCGAAAAGGCGGTCCTCGAGGTCCGCGACCGCCACCTGCGCCGGCCGCGTCCCGAAGGCGAGACGATGCAGAAGCCGCTCGGTGGACGTGTAGGGCGATTTGCCGCCGCGCCGCCTGTGGCGCGGGGAGAACACGACAAACGCCAGCAATGTTCCGCCGATCAGGAACGTCGGCGAGACCGTCGTCCTGAGGACCGCCTCGAGCGACACGACCCCGAATTGGTCGCCGGACCAGATCAACGCCGCCGGGACCAGAAGGGCGGCCGCCCCGCCCAAGGCGAGAACGAAAAACAAGCGGAACAGGAGAAGCGCATCGCGTCGAAGGGCGGCTTCCTTCTGTTCGTCGTCGAGTGCCGGATTGCGGATCAGGGCAAGCGAGCTTCCGGTGACGGCGACGACTTTCCGGCTCTTTTCGACGAGCCCGAAGGCCCGCACGAAAATGGCAAACGAGCCGAGCAGGTAGAGTGCGCCGAGCCAGTGCATCATTCCGTGGATTGCACCGGACGGGCCTCGTCCGCCTTGCGCCGCTTTCGCAGCAAGCGCTTCACCGGGTACCAGACAAAGCCGAAGAGCGCCACGAAGACGGCGGCAATCACCGCGAGGAAGGCGCCGACCGCGGAGAGGCCGGCCCCGGGTCCGATGTAGCCGAGGAGTTCGCCGAGGCGGAGGGAGTCCTGCAAGAGGGGAAGCATCGCGCCGGAGTGGAATGCGGTTGCCTGTAGGATCATGTCATCTGGTGGGTTGAGGGTTCAGCGGGAGGCCGCATAGCCGCCGTAGCCGGAGGGCAGTCGCTCGACCTGCTCGACCACGCCGACGGTCCTTTCATCGACGTAGTTGTGGTATTCCCAGGCGATTTTTTTCTCCGGGGTGAGTTCGAAGGCCCGTCCCCGGCAGGATTCGGTGACGAGGAGGTTGCCGTTCGGCAGCCACTGGTGTTTGCCCATGATGGACGTATGGAACGGCATCGAAGGGCTTCCCTCGAAGAATACTTCCGTCGTCCGTTCGCGGGCGGAAACCATCACGATGCGGCTCCGTGCGGGGTGTTGGTTCGGCACATGGTTGTTGTCGAAGACGGAAAAAGTGTTCCCATCCACGAAGTCCGGGTCGTGCTGCGCCACGAACCAGCCGGTGCACGAAAACTTGATGCGGCGGGTGTCGCGGTTGAACACGAAGACGGTGTTGACGTTGCGCAGCGAGACGAGGACGTCGCCGTGCTCGAAGAAATCCTCCTCCATCGAAGCGGGAAACGGCTCGACATCGTTCAGGTGGAGGACGTCGTTGAGGACGCTGGGGTGGGGGGCTGCTGCGGACAGGTGGAGGATTCCGTCCATGCCGTTCTCGTGCAGGAGGCCGGGGACCGACCACTTCTCGACGATACCGCCCTCCGGGGACACCTCGAGGAGGGTGTATTCGTCGAAGGGGACCGGCCGGTGTGGAAACCGCGAATCCGGCTCGGTGCGCAACTCCTGGCCGCACACCCAGAGGTTGCCGCCGTCCTGCAGGTGTACCGAATGATGAGTCCGGTAGGGAAGCCTCCAGACCACCTCGCCGGCGCGATCGAGGCGGACCAACCCGAGGTGCTCGAAGTTGAAGACGAGGTCGCCATCGCTCAGCACCACCGCGCCGTGCACGTGGGTTCCGGGACGCGATTTCGGAACGAGCCGCTTCGGGAGGTGCGCGGCGTCGGGCCAGATCCGGAACCAGTCGGTGTCCCACGACTGCACGACGCGACCGTTCATCGCGATGATGCTCGCCGAGAGTTCCAAGCCGGGCCCGATCCTTGTGACGAGGTTCAATCCCGGGTGGGCCTCTTTGGTGGGAGAGGGGGGAAGGGGGCCGGGATTCTCGACCTCCTCGTAATACCAGGCGTGCTCGACCATGGCACGCATCCGGACCGGTCCGCGGGCCATCACCTGCGTTCCCAACTCCGTGAACCCGTCCCGCGCCATCGCAAGCACCCGGTAGGGGAAGATCCGGAATTCCCCGACCGCCACCCCGTAGCCAAACAACAAAAAGGCCGCCGAGGCG
>CAYPUM010000549.1:0-2717 GCA_964413545.1 uncultured Roseibacillus sp.
CAGCCCTCCATCCTCCGGCGCGCCTACCCATCATCTCAATCTTGACGAACCACCAAGCCGACCGGAGACGGCGGGGAGGGGACTTGACGGCGGGGCGTTTTGAGGATTGCATGCGCCGCCTTGAGGAGGGGAGGGATGCGATCGGGAGGAGGATTGAACGAGGCTCAGCGGGAGGCGGTGGCGACGATCGAGGGTCCGGTCCTGATCCTCGCCGGGGCGGGGACCGGGAAGACGCGGACTGTGACGCATCGCATGGCGCGGATGCTGGAAGAGGGCATCGCGGCGGAGCACATCCTCGGGGTGACGTTCACGAACCGGGCCGCGAACGAGATGCGGGAGCGGGTGGCGGGACTGGTGGGGGGGACAGCGGGGGAGGCGTTGACGGTGTGCACGTTCCACTCGTTGTGTGTCCGGATTCTCCGGAGGCACGCCGGGCTGCTGGGATACAATCGGAATTTCAGCATTGCGGCGGGAGGTGACCGCGACGGGTTGGTGAAGCAACTCATCGTGCGGCACGGGGGGGCGAGGGAGAAGATCGCGGCGTGGGATGTCCTTGCGGCGGTGTCGCGGCAGAAGAACGCCGGGAGACGCCTCGAGGAGATCCCGGACACTCTGGTGCAGAGCGTGGCGCTGTCCTACCAGCGCGAGCTGCGGGCGCGGAACGCACTCGACTTTGACGACCTGCTGGTGCTGGCGGAGCAGGTCTTGCGGGAGTTCGCGGAGGCGCGCGAGTTCTGGCGGGGGCGCTATCGCTACGTGACGGTGGATGAGTTCCAGGACACGAACGGTTTGCAGATGGACTTGTTGCAGCAACTGGCGGGAGCGCCGCACAACGTCTGCGCGGTGGGGGACGACGACCAGAGCATTTACGGATGGCGCGGGGCGCGGGTCGCGAACATCCTCCAGTTCGAGCGGTTTTTCCCGAAGCCGAAGGTGGTGCGGCTCGAGGAGAATTACCGCAGCACCGGGTCGATTCTGGAGGTTGCCAATGCCTTGATCGGCCACAGTCCGGCGCGTCACGAGAAGCGGCTGCGAGCGACGCAGGAGGCGGGCGAGGAGGTCACCCTGATGGTGCTGCCGGGAGACGACGAGGAGGCGCGCTGGGTGGCGGAGGAGATCCGGCGGGAACGCCGGAGCGGCAGCGGCGCCGGGAGGCGCTGGGAGGACTTCGCGGTTCTCTTCCGGACCAACACCCACATCCGGCGGATGGAACAGGTCCTCCGGGAGCAGGACATTCCGTATCGGCTGGTCGGTGCGCAGAGCTTCTTCGACCGGCGGGAAGTGCGCGACGTCCTCGCTTATTTGCAAGTGCTGGCCAATCCCGAGGCGGACGTGGCGTTGCTACGGATCCTGAACACCCCCCCGCGCGGGATCGGGAGCAACAGCGCCATGCTTCTGCTCGACCATGTCCGCGCGCGCGGCGGGCCGGTCTGGTCCGGATTGAACGATCCCGGCTTCACGGCGTCGCTCTCGGCGAAGCGGGGCGCGGCAATCGGACGCTTCGTCGAGCTGGTCGAGCGATACCGGAAACAGTTTCGGGAGCGTCCCGGCAAGGCGGGGGAGACCCTCCATGCCCTGCTCGGGGAGATCGATTACATGGCGTGGCTCGGGCGTTCGTGCCGGAACGACGACGAGCGCACCCAGCGTCGGGAAGCGGTGGCGGAAGCCGTGACGGCGGTTGGCGACGCGCTGGGCCGGGGCAAAAGCCTGCAGCAGTTCCTTGACGACTCCGCCCTCGATACCGAGCCGGAGGAGGACGATCTGGACAACAAGCCGGGGATAACGCTCATCACGCTGCACGCCTCGAAGGGCCTCGAGTTTCCGGTGGTGTTTCTGCTGGGCCTCGAGGAAGGCGTGCTGCCGCACAAGCGCAGTGTCGAGGAGGGGAGCCGGGACGAAGAGCGGCGGCTTCTCTATGTCGGAATCACCCGGGCCCGTGAGCGCCTCTACCTGAGTCACTGCGGAACGCGGGTGCGCTACGGTCAATGCGTCCGTTGCGAGCCCAGCTCGTTTCTTCCCGAACTCGCCGCGGCGCGGCTTGTCCGCCGCGACTACGCCGAGGAGATGAACACCCCGGCCAGCGAGGACGACATGCAGGATTTCCTCGGCAACCTGAGGGCGCTCCTCGATTGAGGAGGGCGCCGCCGGCCGTCCATGCAACGAACCCCGCAGACTCGGCCAACCACCAGCGCGCTCCGGTCCTCAAGGACTCCAGATCCGGTCTTGGGGCGGGCGCCGGCGCCGCAGGAGGGCGCTCGAGATCGCCACGAGCCAAAGCAGCCCGACCGAAGGCTCCGGAACCGCATCCAGAAACTGGAAATCGGGATTCCGGATCGGGTCGGTCCCGGAGAAATGCTGCTGGAACGGGACGTCCCCGAGGGGCGGAACGATGAACTGGTCGTGGGTGATGATCCCGTAGGCGTCCCCGATCGTAATGGTGTCGTCCGACGCGAGCGATTGGAACCAGATGATGGCGAAGGGATCGCCGGTGTAGAGGTCGAGGTCGAGCGAGGGGGTGCGAAGAATGGCGCCGTTGCCCGCTTCGTTGCCGATGAAGAAGATCGTTTCGCCACCGTAGAAGAACACATCGTCGGCGCTGAAGAACTCCCCGTCCGAGACGGTCAGTCCAACCTCCGCGAGATATCCCGGCTCGTTGGGCGGATCGGGCGGATTGGTGATGCCGGGGCTGGTCCCGAAGCCGTCACCCTCGGAATCGA
>CAYPUM010000550.1:0-2688 GCA_964413545.1 uncultured Roseibacillus sp.
CCGAGGAACTTGGCGAATTCCTCGGCCAGGACGACGTAGCCCTTGCCGTAGCCGAAGTCCTCGATCGAGTCCTTGCTGTGCTTCCGGCACAGGTGCTCGATCAGCCGCTTCTCCAGCCAGTCCGCGGTGTCGATCACGAGCGTCTTGAACCCGTGCCCGCCCTCGGCGAGTGCCGCGACGGCCGCGGTAATCTGCTCCCAGGTCGAGGCGGCCTCGATCCGGACAATGGCCAGGTGGTGGGTGCCGCCTTCGGTGTCGAGGAAGACGGGTTCCGGCGTGTGGCTGGCGAGCGTCGATTTCCCGACACCTTCCGGCCCGTAGGCCACGACCTTCTGCGGCCGGGCGATCTTGCCCCGGCGGATCGCCAGGGCACCATTCGGAGCGGGCTTCGTGTCCATCTCGGGATCGCGGCGGCTGTCAATCGCCCGCCGTCACCCGCTCCGGGGGACATGTCCCGATTTCGGGACGCGTCCGGCCGCAATCCCTTGATTTTCCGAGGAAAGATTCTTCTCGATGTCCCGAAGTCCGAATCGGGACATGTCCCGAAATGGCGCTCAATGTCCCGATTTGGGCGCTCGATGTAGCGATTCGGGCCGCGGGTTTACCGCCACCCCAATCCGTCGCCTGGGCTTTACGAGGCAGCCTGGCGATGATAGAGTCCGCCCATGACCCTGACCCGTGAGGAACTCCTTCAGCGGATTTGGATCGATCCGCGGCGGTGCTTCGGCAAGCCGTGCATCCGTGGGCACCGCATTTGGGTCTCCCTGATCCTCGATCTGCTGGCAACGGGCACCACCGTGACCGAGATTCTGAATAACTACCCCGGACTCACCGAGGCCGACATTCAGGCATGCATCGCCTACGGGGCCGAGATGTCCCGCGAACGCTACGTCGAGATCCCGCTCGAACCGGCGGCGTGAAGTTCAAGCTCGATGAGAACCTCGGCAACCGCGGCGCGGAAATCCTCGCTGCGGCGGGACATGATGTCAGCACGGTTTTCGAGCAGTCGTTGACCGGCGCGGAGGACCGCCACCTGATCGAACGCTGCCGCGAGGAAGGTCGCAGCCTTATCACCCTCGACCTCGATTTCGCCAACCCGCTTGTTTTCGTGCCGAGTCACTATGCCGGGATTGCCGTCCTCCGGCTCCCGCCGCGCCCCTCGCACGCGGACCTTCACGCGCTCGTACGGACACTTGTCACGGCCTTGGAGCAGGAGTCGATCAAAGGGGAACTTTGGATCGTCGAACTTGGCCGGGTCCGCATCCACCAGGAGTTGGCAGCGCCCGATTCGGTCGAAGGGAAGGGCGATCCCTTGACCTGAAGTCCTCAAAATCAGTGTATGTGTTAGGTTCTTCCGGGCGCGCGGAAGGGGGGTGTTCCTCATTCCCGCGCTCCCCCGCCTCATCAAGCCCGGCGTTCTGGCCAACATGAAACGGTCCAGCGTGCGGGATCTCTTGTCGCCGTTCACCCGCTACTTTGAGAGCCGGGGAGTCCCCCTCGGCGCGGTCGAGGACGAGAATTTTGATCTCACGCAGCTCTTCGAGGTGCTGGCCTCCCCGATCGCGTCGACCCCGCCCGAACTCGTCGAGCGGCTCGAACTGCTCGACCTGATCGCCGAGACCCAGAGCGCCCTGAACTTCGAGCTCCGGTGGGCGCTCGAACTGGCGGAGCGGTCGGACGGGGTCTTTGATCCGGCCATCGAAGCCCGATGGAGGTTCCTGTGGGAGAACGGTGGAAGGAAATCGGAACAGCGGCGGGCACGGCATTCAGCTGTTCGATGCGGATTCCTCCGACATCGAGGGGAACCAGTTCTATCGCATCGCCGCCAATGGCATTGATATCGATGCCGGCGGCGGGAAGAATCCCCCACCCGAAAAGCAAAGCTCCGATATTGGCGTCTGGAACAATCACGCAAGGTCTTGCGGCGACCATTACTCAAACGGGATCTTCCTGATGGCAAACAATGTCAGGGGGCTCATCGTGGCGCACAATCTAATCCATGACATGCCCTACAGCGGAATGCAGATCGGCCAGCAACCCGGAAACGGAATAAAGGACATCGGTTGCGGCGACAACCACATTCTGTACAACCACGTCCATCATTGTAACCAGATTCATGGTGACGGGGGTGCAATCTATACCCTTGGCGGCATACAGAATGGCAGCGTGATTGCCGGGAACTTCACCCACGACATCAACCAGCCCAAAGGGCACTACAAGATCGATAACATCTATCTCGACAACCGTACGTCTGGAATTATGGTGCGAGACAATGTCGTCAGAGGAGGCAGGGCGGCAGAGCGGAATGGATCCCGCGGAAATACGCTCGAAAACAACGTTCAGGATAATCCCGAGGTAGAGAAGAATGCCGGAATCAAGCCCGGGTACACCCCGAGACAGACGGGTGGTCAATCGGGTAGGCGGGGGGTTTGAACCCCCGCCCCCCACACCACCCGGCATGCGGGTCCGCACCGGGCGGTTCCGACTCGTCACCTGTCACCGTGGCGGTCTTTCGGTCCGTTCCAATAGAAGAGGCGCATACGTCGTCGGATCCATCCGTCCAATTCCAGGACCTCGGCGTAGTTCACTCCAATCATGTAGTAGTTGAGCGCTCCCCGCGCATAAAGCGTCAGCTCCTCGATGACCTGCCGGGGCGAGACGCCACGCGTCCTCCCGGTAATGCCTCGG
>CAYPUM010000551.1:0-2680 GCA_964413545.1 uncultured Roseibacillus sp.
CCCATCCCGCCGCCAGTTCCACCCCCGCCGCCGAGCCACCGGATCGGCCCACCTCAGTCCGTCAACGTTGACGAAATCAGGTGGCAAGCGACGCGACAGCACGGGCGCGGCGGCGGCCCCCACGCCCACCCCCCCCCAGCAACTCTCCCCGGTTTCCAAGCCACCGGATCAGTCCACCTCAATCCGTCAACGTTGACGAAATAAAGGAGTCTCCCTGGCCAGTTCCGGGGTGTGGAGGGTGCGGGTGATGGAAGCGGGTGTAATCGCCGCCGGCGACGAGGCTTTCGATCGCTGCGGTGGCGGCATCCATCTGTTTTCACGGACTCCCGCTGCCGAAACTCAGCGCGCGGAGTTCCTGCTCACGGAGCACGCGGTTGAACACCGCGACCCCGTCGACAAGGAAGGTTCCGCCGAACTTGGGGGGGGCTCCTTGCCAAGTCCCAGCGCCCGGCCGATGGTGAACGGCGCGCCCCGCCCGATCTCCCGCTGCACCGCCGCGCCTATGACGCGCCGTGAGCCTGCCTCCCCGGCTTCGAGCGTGGCGGTCACCTTGTCGCCGGCCCGCGCCGCCTTCAGCGCGTCGATCGTCACCGGCTTGCCGGGTTCGGCGTCGAACACGACGGGTTTGTCGAGCATGCCGCGGCCGTCGCGCCGCACGTCCACCGTGACGCGAAACGGCCCGAGTGCCATGGCAGGATCGGCGACCGAGCGCAGGTATGTGACGCGGCCGGACTCCGTCTCGACATGCAGCATGTGCTCATGGACGCCGGAGGTCCGGTCGTATCCGTTGAACTTGAGCAGGAAATTCCACGGGCTGTAGATGGGACCGGCGAAGGGCAGCGGGTTGACCGAGTCGGGCGCGGCGTCGCCGAAGACATCGGCGGCGATTTTGTCGACGTGCCGGCGGGGCGTGGCGACGCCGTCGAGAAACATCCTGACCTCCGCGTGCCCCGGGTCGCGCGTCATCGCAAGCGCCACGCACACCCCGTCGGGGACGTCCTGCCCGTCCGCGGCCTGCAGCCGGGCGTACTGCGCGCCCGGGAGGTTCGACTGCGGGTAACTCGCCGCGCCGGTGCAGCTGACGTGTCCCTGCGACGAGCGGGGACCCGCGCCGAGGCCCGTGAACAGGGCATACTGCCTGCCCCCGGAGTATCTTCGCCAGCCGCCCTCGTCCCAGATGCCGGCGACGAAATGGCGCCGGGCCGTCAGCTTCACCCACGCGATCAGCGTCAGTGGCATCCGGCCGCGGATGTCCAGCGGGGTGCGATCGAGCACCTCCCGCGGCACAGCGGCGAAGATGTAGCCCTGGTTCATCCTCACCGCGCTGCCGAACGGCCCGCTCGCGTCATGCACCAGCTTCGAGGGCTCGTCGCGGTATGGCCAAGTGTCCGGACCGTAGCCGTTCGGATCGCCGATGCGTCGCAGGACGAGCGGGTATTCGCGGTCGCAAGCCTCGGGATCGCGGTGCGAGGTCCACCGTCCGTCGCGCTCGATCTTGAAGTCCCAGAACGCGACCAACCCCCTTGCGGAGGCCACACGGGCGATGCGGGCCTCGTGCGACGGTGCCGGTTCGCGTGCGAACGCGCTCATCGCGCATGCAACCACGCAGGCAGCAAATGCGATGCAGCGCAGGCGGAAGGATGGCGAGATCGCGCTGGCAAGGATGTCCTCGCAGGCTTTCATGGTGTCTGCCCGGCGCGTTCGGGAGTGCCGAGGGTGCGGGTGATACGGCAGACCCCGGTGGAGGTGCCGAACGTTCCGCAATCGACGAAGACATGCCGGGCCCCCTGTGCCGCGTCCATCACCGACCCGCCGGGGTGCGCCGCGTCGACATCCTCGGCGGCCCGGCATCGGCGAGCTGACACGTCTCCTTCCGAAGGAATCCTGGTTACGGAGCAGTTCCCATGAGACCGGGAGGGGCGGCGGACGCCTACTGGTAGCGCAGGAACGCCACGCCGTCGGGCGGGATCCGGAAGGTGTGTTTGCCGGCGGCCGGCATTTCCTTGTTCGCCCAGAGGTCGGTCAGCACCACCTTGCGCTCCGGGTCGAGGCCGAGTTGGCGAAGGTCCAGCTCGATCTCGGCGGGCTTCTTCGGGTCGCGGTTGAAGACCCCGAGCCAGCCGCGGCCGGGGTTGTCGCGTTCGGGAGTCTTCCAAACGTCGATCTTGCCCTCGCGGTGCGCGAGCTTGCCGATCACGGCGTTGCTGTTGCAGGCAAGGATGCCGGGATGCTTGAACAGGGAAAGCGAGAACTCGTCCATGTCGTAGAGCACGCCGCCGAGCATCAGGGGCGAGGCGGACAGCGCCCGCTGGACCATGAAGGTGCGCTTCTGGTCTTCACTGAATTTGCATTTCCAGCCGCCCTTCTCGTTGACGACGTAGAGCCGGCCGAACGGCACCATGTCCATGTCGAGGAAGCTGCCGACCTTGGGGCCGGTGTAGTCCTGCATCGCCTCCCAGCGGCGGAAGGTCTTATCGAGAGCGCCGCGGTTGTCCCAGATGTCGCTGGTGATGCGAACCATGTTGGCCCGCTTGTAAGCGTCGCTGTGGTCGACGTTGATATGGTCGCCGGGCGACAGGCTCAGGATGATCGGGCGTCCGCAGCGGGCGATCGCCTTGGCGGCCGCCGCAACCTCGGGGGGACTGGGCACCATGTCGTCGAACTTGATGAAGTCGACCCC
>CAYPUM010000552.1:0-2670 GCA_964413545.1 uncultured Roseibacillus sp.
TGCGTGGATTAAAGAATCACAAAAGAAGTAGGAATGAACGCAATGACGCGACTAAGGCCCGATTACCTCAAGATGGCCGGTTTAGGCGCGGCGGGCCTGCTCTGCGCTGCCCTGCTGGCGTCAGCCGGGCCGGCCTGCGCGGCGGTGACCGCCGGCCGCATTTTCAGCGACAATATGATCCTCCAGCGCGACGTGCCGTCGCCCGTCTGGGGCACGGCTGCGCCTGGCGAAACGGTCGTCGTGTCGTTCGGCAACCAGGAGAAGACGACGAAGGCCGACGCCGACGGGAAATGGAGGGTCCAACTGGATCCGCTCCAGACCGGCCGGGCAGCCACGTTGACGATTCGCGGCGAAAAGGCCAAGGACACGATCGCTTTCACGGACGTGCTGGCGGGAGAGGTCTGGATCGGCACCGGCCAGTCGAACATGGACGGCCGTACCGGCGGCTATCGCAGGCAGGACGAGGTGCTGGATGCATGGGCAAAGGATGCGGCCGGCATGCCGTTGCGTTTCTACGACAACCAGAAGGGCGCGTGGCGGCCCCCCTCGCAGGAGACGATCAACCAGTTCTCCGCGCTGGGGTTCTCGTTCATCTATTCGCTCTCGAAGGAGCTCGCCGTTCCCGTCGGGATGATGGTGGTGGCCGAAGGCGGCCAGCCGTCCGTGAAATGGATCACCCGCGAGATGGCCGCCGCCAGCAGCGACCCGGTGTTGCGCAAGTATGGGCAGCCCGGCTACACGGGCGAGGCTTCCAGTGTCGCGCCGGAGGATCGCAACATGAGGAGGGTTCGGACCCTGGATCTGATGGGGTGTCATTATGTGAAGATCAAAGAATTGTACTATCCCTACGGTATTCGCGGGGTCCTGTGGGACCAGGGCGAGGCCGGCACATGCCTTGACGACGTGGACCAGTTCACCGCCATGTCCGCACTGATTGCCGGCTGGCGCAGGGACTGGGGACAGGGCGATTTCCCGTTCCTGCATATCCAGAAGCCCAGCGGCGGGGGGTGCGCCTGGGATCCGTCCGACCCCGTGAATCGTAAAGCGCGGGCTTTCAGGCCGCAACCGGACAAGCCGTCGCGCATCAGCCGCGAACATGTGCGATATGCGTTGGAGCATTTGGAGATGAGAACGATCTCCAATGCCCCGCTGGTCACAGCGGTCGATCTCGCCCCGGGCATCCATCCACCCACTAAGTCCGCCTACGGCGCGCGCGCATGCCGTGTGGCGCTTGGAACGGTATACGGCCGCGGCGTGGAGATATACGGCCCGATCTACAGGTCTCACAAGGTCGAGGGCGATCGGATGCGGGTGGAATTCGATCATGTCGGCAAAGGCCTGGCGTTCAAGCATGGCGACAAGCTGCAAGGTTTTGAGATCGCCGGCGCGGATGGCCAATGGGATTGGGCCGAGGCCGCCATCGACGGCGATACCGTGGTCCTGCACAACCCGCGGATCCCCAGTCCGATGAATGTGCGCTATGCCTACAGCCCCCGGCCGGACTATGCCAATCTTTTCAACAGGGCCGGCCTGCCGGCGCTTCTGTTCACCACGGAGAAGTTGCCCAAGAGCGAGAGGGCGGGCGGAGGCCGCTTTTAGTCTTCCACCTTCAACATATGGCGGGTATGCCATGAGAGTCATGAGTTCATACGTGTTCCTGGCGGTTCCATTCGCTGTCGCAGCGGGCGCCCATGCCGCGCCCGCCGCCGGCGATTCCGCCCACGATCAGAAAGAAGCTCGCATCGCCCGCGTGGCCTCCACGAAGGGGCTGGTCGCCTTCTGGGACTTCACGCTCAAGCGTGACGGCGTGTGGTCCTCGTACCGCGATCCCGGGGCCTGCGACCGCGAATATCCGCTCGTTCTGCAACGCATCGGGGATCCCAAAAGCTACGGTCCGGACAGCTGGCCCTACCAGGATGAGCCCCCGAAGCTGACGTATGACGCGAGCGGTCCCTTCGGCAAGGCGGTGCGGATGAACCAGGGCTACCTCTTCGCCGCCGTTCCGCGGGAGGTCTTCAATCGCACCCCGTTGGACATCAGCGGCCAGATGCCGCTGACGCTCATCGCGTGGGTGAAGTTGACGTCCCGGCGCCATTTCGTCGCCGGCATCTGGGACGAGGGCGGGTGGACGAAATACTCCGGGGGCAGGCAATACGCTCTCTTCACCGGGCTCGTGGCGGGCCCCCGCTCCGCCCAGGGCCACGTCAGTACCACCGGCGCGGCGACCTACCCGCAGTCGAACCTCCCGGGCGCGCAGTATGCCCGGCTGCAGGCCGCGGACGGGCGGGACGTCCCCGACGGGGTCTGGGTGGTGCTTGCGATGACGCGCGATCCGGAGTGCGGGGAGGTCAGGATGTTTCTCAACCGCGTGCTCAGTGAGGAGGAACTCCGCGCGCTGAGTTTCGGCGGAGACGGCGCCCCGGCCGGCGCCGATAATCGCTGACATGCGCGTACACGTCCCGCAAGTGCGAGAAAGAAACGGCCATGTCGGAAGGAGACTGTTGAAGGGAGTTACAGGGGAACACAGGGAAATGTAGTGATGCACAGCAATGCCAGGAACAGAAACAGAGTGATAACTGGAATCCTGCCGGTCCTGACGGCGGTTCTGCTGTCCCTCGCGGTCGCGAATGCGGCCCCGCCGGCCTCGGAAACCGCCCGGCGGGAGAAGTC
>CAYPUM010000553.1:0-2657 GCA_964413545.1 uncultured Roseibacillus sp.
CGGGCAGACCGCCACCCCTTTCCCGGCGGCAAGACCATCAAACTTGAGAACCGTCGGGTAGCGCCCGCCAATGGCCTCCCGCGCCTCCTCGGCGTTTCCCGCCACCCGCGCCTTGCCGGTCGGTATGCCGTGCCGCGCCATGAACTCCTTCGCAAACGCCTTGCTCGCCTCCAGTCGGGCCGCCTCCTTCCGCGGCCCCCAGCAGGCAATCCCCTCCCGACCGCAAAGGTTCGCCAATCCCTCGCCCTCCACAAGGCAACTCTCCTCGCCCGCCACGCACAAGTCCGCCCCGTTCCCCCTCATCCACCTCACCAGCGATTCCATCCCTTCCGCCCCGGCCGGCGCCGCCAACTCGAAAATCGCGTCGCTCCCCGGATAACAGAAAACCTCCGGCGCCGACGCCGACTCCTTCAGCCCGCGAACCAGCGCGTGCTCCCGACCGCCCTTTCCTACCACCACAATCCGCATGACCAAAGTCAAAGAAGATTCCCGCCCCGGTGCAAGACCCCTCCACCCCCGATCCCGAAATTCTCCCCGCCCGCTCTGGTCAACCGGTCCGAGGCCTGCCTCACTGGCTGCCCCGGCGGCTTTGGCCGGGCCTCCGGCGTTCGCCGCGCCTCCTCCCGCTCCATGAAACTGCGGGGCCAACCTGCCCCCCCCGCCAGTTCTGAAAACCTACCGATCCGCCACCACCCACGAACACTCGTAGGGCCCCAGAATGTGGCAATGCGCATCATCAAACCGCAACACACTCCCCGCGAGCAGATTCCTGTACGCCTCCGCAGGCCCGAGGTGATGACGCAGGATGTCCCGCGTGATCACCACCTCCCCGCCGGTGAAATTGAATCCGCACAAAACCTTGTAGCGCCCGCAAAGCGACCGTCTCATGAGCGCGAACACATTGCTCGCCGTCTGAAGCACCTCCTGCGGGGCGTCCGGATGAAACGCCGGGCAGTCCGCCCGCGCCCGCAGCATCCGCGTATACACGTTCAGGATCCAGCCGTGAGCGTTGTCGGGGTCGTCAATCTGCCTCTCCAAGTCATGCCAGTCCCACCGGCGGCGATTGATGTCGCGATTCTCCCCGCCCGCCCGCTCGCGCCCCTCGCCCCAATTGACCTCTCCCACCAGACTGTGAAAATACACCGCAGGCATGCCCCGCAACGCCAGCATCACCGCCTGCGAACAGAGAAAGCGCCGGATCCCAAGATCCTCGTCGCACGCCACGCTGAGCGCGCTGCGATAGGTCACATTCAGTTCGTAGGGCTTCTCGCTCCCGTCCGGCATCCGCCGGTAACTCACCAACCCGCCGCGCCGCCGCGTTTCCTCCACCAGCCAGTCCACCTCCGCCGCCGGCAGCAGACCCTCCAGCGGACGCAGCCCGATCCCGTCGTGACTGGCCGTGAAATTCAAATAGGTCGCCCCGCGCGGCGGCTCCTCCAGCGAACGCGCCCATTCCTGGACGTGACTCGAGTCGCTCCGCAGCAGGCCGTGCAATATCAACGGCGGCAACGCAAATTGATACACCATGTGCGCCTCGTCGCCGCGCCCGAAATATGATATGTTCTCATGATGCGGCACGTTCGTCTCCGTCAGAATGATGACATGCGGCGCCACCGTCAGCAGAACGTCCCGGATCAGCTTCACCACCTCGTGCGTCTCGGGCAGGTGCACGCAGCGCGTCCCCGGGGTCTTCCACAGGAACGCCACCGCATCGAGCCGCACGATCCGCGCCCCCCGCGCCACATACCCCGCCAGAATGTCCAGAAACTCGAACAAAACGTCCGGGCTCTTCCAGTTCAGGTCCACCTGATCCTCGCTGAACGTCGTCCACACGTGCCGCTCCCCCCGGGAGGTCTCGACCCTCGAAAGCAGCGGCCACGCCCGCGGCCTCACCACCGCCGAAACATCCGCCTCGGGATCGCCCTCCTGAAAATACGAATCATACGGCGCCACCCCGTTCACGTAGTCCCGAAACCACTTGCTCTGCCGCGAACAGTGGTTCAAGACCAGATCCGTCATCAACCCATAGCTCTTCGCAAGCCGCTCGATATCTTCCCAGCTCCCCAAAGCGGCATCCACCTGCCGATAGTCGACCACCGAAAATCCCCCGTCCGACGACGACGGAAAGAACGGCAGAAGGTGAACCACGTTGATCGCGCCCCGCAACCGGCGGTCACAGAAAAACTTCAACGCCTGCAGCGGCGTCCCCTCCGGCCGCCGAACCATGTCGCCATACGTGATCAATGCCGCGTCCCGCTCGCTCCACCTCACCAGCCGGGCGCTCCCCTGCGGACCAATGTCCGCCTCGCGCGGCCTCACCCCGTAACGCCCCACCAGCATGTAGAACCGGTCCGCCAACTGCTCCGCCTTGTCCTTCCCATACAGGCGGCCGAGCCGCGTCTTGATGCGGCTGAACGTGCTGCGTCGAATCAGTTTCATGAACCCGCTCCGTTTGGCGATCCGGTCACCGTCTGGCCGAAGGCGGCCCGCAGGGCGTTCTTCAGCGCTCCGAACCCGTAATGCTTCCTTGCCAGCTGGTAGTTGCCCTCCACCGTCGCGGCCCGCAGATCCGGATCCTCAATGAGGCGCCTCACCGCCTCCACCGTCTCCCGCGTCACATACCCGTTCATCTCCACCAGCCTGAACCCCTTCGGCTC
>CAYPUM010000554.1:0-2657 GCA_964413545.1 uncultured Roseibacillus sp.
GGTGGGGACAAGGTGGCCTCCGAACCCGACAAGGTATGCCGTCGTAGGGTCATTTCCGGGGCTTGCGGCGGCGCAGTTTGGCGACTTCGAGCAGGCCGACGTGATAACCGCCGGCGGTCTCGGCCGCGTCGGCGAGCAGCTCGTATTTCATGAGGGCCCCGTTGCGCCCGCTGCGCAGGTGGACGTATTCGAGTTCGCTCAGGCGCTCCAGGTGCCGGCGGACCTGCATCGGGCTCCAGCCGGTGGCCTCCCGGATCTCGCGGCGCGTAAAAAGGCACAGGCGCTGTTCGAGCCCCTCGGCCTTCATGCGGGCCCGAATCAGTTCCTTGATGGCTTCCAGGAGCCGACGGGTTTGCGGCGGCAGCTCGTCGAGGGATCGGCCGAGGACTTCGGGCGCGATCCGGTTGGCGGCCTCGATGTCCTCGAGGGTCACCGGGAGCATGGCGACCGTTCCTGGAGCTTGCACTCCCTCGCGGTCGTCCGCAGGCCCGCCGACCCGGCGTGTGATCGGTTCGCGCTGGTGCTGGTGGAGGAGCGCGATCGAGTCGATCAAGGTGAGGTATTTCTCGTGGTCGCGGCGGGTGCGGGTCCGGCCCGAGGTGAAGGTCAGCTCGCGCGCGAAGTCGTTGGCGATTCGCCACGGCTTGAGGAGCCGCTGGGCGTTCTGCATGACCCGCAGCACGTCCTTGCGCTGCTCGGCGGCGAGGATGCCCTCCACGGTGCGCGCCTCGCGCTGCAGGGCGTGGATGCGCTCGGTTTGTTCGCGGGACTCATCGACGGTCAGGACCAGGCAGCGGTTCATGAGTTCCTCGTCGAGGTCGATGCTGGTGGTGGTCAGCACGATCGCCACCGGCCCCTCGACGTGGTAGGTCTGGGTTTCCATCCGTCCGCTGTGCGGGTCCTTGCCGGTGGAAGCAATGGTCAGCTCTCCCTCGCTCTGCAGGAGCTTGAGCGCGTAGCCGGCCTTCTCGGCGCCCTCCTCCTCGACGATGGCCAGGATGCGGTGTTTCAGGTTGGCCTCCCCGAGGTAGTAGAGGCTTTGCCCGGTCATGGCGGAGTATTTCACTTGCGACTCCGCCGGGAAGAAGGACAGCACCGCTTCCATCAGGGCCGACTTGCCGGCCGCGCTGGTGGACTGGATGATCACCGCCAGCGGTTTGGCCAGGAGCCGCGAGACCCCGGCGAGGTAAGCGGCGATCTTGTTGGTGGCCTCCCCCACGATGCCGGCCGCGTCGTAAGCGGCCGCGATCCGCTCCATGAGATCCGGAGCGCGGAGCAGTTCGAGGGCCTCGGCCTCCTCCTCGGGCGAGAGCATCACGACTTCCGCCGCGTCCTCGACCGGAGCATTGAGCCGCGCTTCCTGGGCAGTCTCCAGGGCGAGGAGCAACTTGCCCAGATCGCGCTTGAGAAGATCCCGCTCGAGGAGGGTTTCCTCCGCGGCGCGTTCCACGAACTTGCGCCGTTCCCCGTCGCGGTAGAGGTCCAACGAATCGACATGCATCAGCCCCTCGTGGGTGATCCGCAGGGTGATGCGCAGGACCTCGAGGGACGAGTTCTTATCGAGGCCGCCGATCCGGTAGAGGCGCGAGCCCATTGCAAGTTCATGATAGTCGCCCTTCTTCGCCAACGTGTCCTTCGTAGCTTCAGCGGAGTAGGACGTGTCCTTCGTAGCTTCAGCGGAGTAGGAGGCTTCGAAGGGCACGCCCCTCTTCTCGAGCGTCGGCTGCGGGGTGCCGTTGCTCCGCGGGCCCGGCTCCGGATCGACCGGGGCATTCTTTTCTTTAGCGGCCTTTTTCTTGTCCTCCGTAGCTTCAGCGAAGGAGGAAGCAGCTAAAGGAAGAGCGACTTTTGTACCGGGTGTTCCCGCTCCGAGCCATTCCGCGCTTTGGACGGCATGGCGCAGGGCCTCCGCTCCCTGGTCGAGGGCGTGGCTGTTGGCGTCGCTGCCCCAGGGGAAGCGGATCCGGTGGCATTCGATCCCGACGGCCTGCAGGCGGGCCGCGGCCCGGGCGGCGGCTTTCTCGCCGGCCTCGTCGGCATCGAAGGCAAGGCGCACGCTCTCGACCTTCGCGGCCCGGATCGCCTCGAAGAGTTCCGCACTGAAGTTGGCGGTGCCAAAGGTGCAAGTGACGGCTTCCATGCCGTGCCGCCAGAACGTCAACGCATCGAGGATCGACTCGGCGAGGATGATTTCACGGGGTGGTGCTTGCCCTGCGGGCCCTCGGCCGCTGAGCGCCTCGGCATTGAAGAGCCCGGCCAGCGGCCGGGACAGGTAGAGGTGCCGCTTGTCCTTCGGGGCCCGCGGCTCGATGCGCCGGCCGTAGAGTTGCACGATGCGGCCCTCCCGGTCGCAGACCGGCACCACCACACAGCCGTTGAGGTGCTCGTGGCCGCTCGGCCGGTACACCCCCAGCCCGGTGAGCTTTTCGCGCAGGGCCGCCCCGGCGGCCCGGTTCTTGTGCGGCAACCGGAGACCGAGGGTCCGGTCCGCAAAGCCGATCCGGAACCGCTGCACGAGGCGCTCGTCGTCGAGGCCGCGCGAAGCGAGGTAGTCGCGCGCCGCCCGGCCCTCGGCCGAGGCCAGCCGCTCATGATAATAGGCCACCACCTGGTCGAGCAGCGCCGCCTCTTCGCCTTGCGTGTCGAGCGGACACGGC
>CAYPUM010000555.1:0-2656 GCA_964413545.1 uncultured Roseibacillus sp.
GGACAACGGCGCCTACGGGCTCATCGTCGTCCAGGGCCGCGGCCGCGCCAACAACCTCCCCCTCGACTGCCCGAAACTCCTCCGCTTCCACGAACTCTCCCAGGACGAGTTCTTCGCCACCGAGTCCGCCGCCCGCGAGGGCGTCACCTTCGAAAACACCTCCCCCACCGAGCCCCTCGTCGCTCTCCGGTACTTCGGACCCGAGGTCAACCCCGACGCCCCCAAGGTCGGCGCCCACCGCTGAATCCCGCCGCTCAGGCTCGTGGCGGCTTCCGCGGGTTGTCCTTCCCGGTCATTCCATTCGATTCGTGGTCATTCGCGCCGAAATACCATGAAACGCGAATTGCCGCAAATCTACGGTCCCCGGCGTAATCCGCGCCGGCTACAAACGAAGCCCTTCCCGCAGCGACATGAGTGCGATCCATGAACCGCTGCCCCCGGCATCGATTCGGAAAACCCCGGCGGGCCGCCTCACGAAGACGCGTCCCCGCTCAGCCATGCCGCCACCCGCCCCGGATCCGTCTCCGGCGCCCGGCAGGTTTGCCCCGCGCAGTAGTAGGCCGTGGTGCGGCCGTTGACCGGCGCCAGACGGCGCTCGAATTCACCGACCGGACCCTCGTTGCCGAGGACCAGCGGCCGAACCGCGCCTTGCCACGCCGCCTGCAGGAACGCCTCCCGCGATTCCGCGCCGGCGATCACCAGCCGCGGCGGCGCCCGCAGATACATGTCCAGTCCCCGCAGGGACTCCGCCAACGCCATGGGCGAACTCTCAATGACGGGCCCCGCCCCGCGCAGCGTCTTCCGCGCCGTCTCAAGGAAATCCCCCCGCCCCGTCATCCATGCAAGGATGAGATACTCGACCACGCCCACCGAGCCCGGAGTGGGCGTCGCGGAGTCAAAATCCCCCTTCATGCGGATCACCACGTCATCCCTCCCTTCGCCGTCAAAGAACCCGCCCTTCTCCTCGTCGTAGAAGCGCCGCCGCGCCTCCTCCGCCAACGCCACCGCAAACTCCAGATACTCCGTCGCCAACGTCGCTTCATACAGTGTCCGCGAGCCGCGCATCAAAAACAAATAACTCTCCGACAGCTGGCTGCGATCAAGGCGCCCCTCCCGCCAGCGATTCCCCAACGACGGCTCCTCCTCGTCCCACAGCTCCGCCGTGACAAAGGCGTGCGCCCTCCGGGCCGCCTCGAGAAAGCGTCCTTCGCCGAGGACGCGCCCCGCCCGCGCCATCGCCGCAATCATGAGCCCGTTCCACGAGGCAAGAATCTTGTCATCCGTCGCCGGCGGAACCCGCCTCGAGCGCGCCTCCCGCATCTTGCCGATCGCCGAGCACAACCGCTCCCGCTCCGCCTCGCCCCGCTCCTTTCTCCGGCCCGCCCGATGGAGCACATTCTGACCCCGCAACGCTTCGGGGTCGCTGTGATCCAGAAAATTCCCCTCCCTCGTGATCCCGAACCAGCGCGATGCCGTCTCGAACTCCTCCTCGCTCAACAGCTCCCGCAACTCATCCTGCGTCCAACACCAATACTTGCCCTCCTTCCCCTCGCTCTGCGCGTCCTGGGCGCTGAAGAAACCGCCCCGGGGATGCCTCAGCTCCCGCAACACGTAGTCCCCGATCCCCTCCGCCACCTCCCGAAACTCCGCATCCCGCGAAACCCGCCATGCCTCGACATACACATCCAGCAGTTGCGCCTGGTCATACAGCATCTTCTCGAAGTGCGGCACCAGCCAGATCCCATCCACCGCATACCGGTGAAACCCGCCTCCCAACTGATCGTGAATCCCGCCCGCCATCATCTCCCGGCAGGTCCTCAGCACGAATTCCCGCTCCTCCCGATCCCCCGCCCGCAGCAGAAACCGCAGGTGCGACGGCTGCGGAAACTTCGGTCCCCGGCCCCACCCCCCCCGCGCCAAATCCGCTCCCGCCATCGCCGCCTCCCTCGCCTCCTCGATCCACCGCGGCTCCAAATCCTCCGGCCCGTCACCCGCCCCCCGCCCATCCTCCAACGCCTCCTTCAACCGGGCATGAATCCGCTCCGCCGACTCCACAACCTCCTCCCGATGATCACGCCAGGCCGCACCCAACCGCTTCAAAACCGTCAAGAATCCCGGCCGCCCCAGACGGTCCCGCGGCGGAAAATACGTCCCCCCGAAAAACGGCTTCAAATCCGGCGTCAGAAACATGTTCAGCGGCCACCCCCCGCCTTGCCCGAACATCGCCTGAAACGCCGTCATATACACCCGGTCCACGTCCGGACGCTCCTCCCGGTCCAGCTTGATGCTCACACAATGCGCGTTCAGATAGTCCGCCACCTCCTCGTCCTCATACGATTCCCGCTCCATCACGTGACACCAGTGACAGGTCGAATACCCGATGCTCAACAAGATCGGCTTCCCCTCCCGCCGCGCCTTCCCAAACGCCTCCTCCCCCCACGGATACCAGTCCACCGGATTCCCTGCGTGCTGCAACAGATACGGCGAATTCGACTCCGCCAGCCGGTTCCGCGTTCCTTCGCCCCAGTTTCCCGCCCCCGTCCTCGTCACATTCATCCCCGCCACCCTAAAGGCTTCCCGCCGCAGCGCAAATCCCGCCATCCCCATCCTGTCAAACCCCCCTTGTCGAGCCGCAAAAGCCCCTCCGCCGCCCCTC
>CAYPUM010000556.1:0-2655 GCA_964413545.1 uncultured Roseibacillus sp.
CTGGTGGCGGAGGATTTCCTCGGAGATGGCGAGGATGGTGGCCTGGCGCTGGTCGAGGGCCTTGATGAGCCCCCGTCCGTCGCGCAGCTGGTTGCGGAGGTAGGTCCGGAGTTTGCGGTCCGGGCTGGAAGCCACGAGGTCCTTGTAGGAGTCATTGATGCGCAGACGCGGCAGGTATTCGTTGGTGAGGGCCGCGGACCATGACCCGGCGGCGTCCTTCTCGAAGGAGACATCGGGGACGATGTGGGGATTGCCGGAGGGATCGAAACTCGTGCCGGGAGCGGGGTCGAGTCCGGCGATGTGCTCCGCGGCTTCGGAGACCTGTTCGACGCTCGTTTTCAGGGCCAGCGCGATTTTCGGGTATTGCTTCCGCGCCAGTTCATCGAGGTGGCTCTCGACGATGCGCGCTTCGAGCGAGCGGGCGAGGCCGGCGTGCCGGAGCTGGACCAGCAGCGACTCGCGCAGGTCGTCGGCCGCGATGCCCGGTGGATCGAACCCCTGCAGGAGGACCTTGGCCGATTCGAGGCGCGCGAGGGGAATCCCGAGGCGGCGCGACAGCTCCGGCAGCGATTCGTCGAAGAATCCGCGCCGGTCCATGTTGCCGATCAGGGCGAGGGCCGCGAGCCGGATCCCGGTGGGGGCGCCCGACACGTCGAGCTGCGCCATCAGATGCTGCTGCAACGACTCCGGAGCGACGATCGAGTTGTAGAGGTGCTCGCGCCGCTCCTCGTCGTCGGCGGAGGTCGACATCGTCCGGCGTTCAAGGATCGCCAGCTCCCGCAAGTCGTCCTCCGGAACAGCCTCCGCTTCGTCCGGGCCGGGGGAATCGGGATCGAGTTCCTCAAGGGAAACGGACGCCGACTCGTCCTCCAGCACCGGGTTCGTCTCGAGCGCCTGGCGCAGCAGTTGTTGAAGCTCGAGGGTGCCCGTCTGCAGGATCTCGAGACTCTGACGCACCTGCGGCGCGAGGGTCTGCTGCTGCGAGAGAGTCTGCTGAAGCGACGGATTCGGCATAAAGGCGGATCATCTCCGCGAGGTACTATGCCAGAAAAAGCCCCGGAAGCGAGTGAAATGAAGCAGGATATGTGCCACGGGAGGCGATCCGGGAGAGGGGATCCTTCATCGGGGAGGAGGCCGGCGGGTTTCCGGGAGGATTCCCGGCGCTCCGTGCGGCGCGGTCCGGGGGCTTTTTTGACCCGTGGGCCCCGGGGGACGGTGCTACTCCAGCTCGATTCTGGGGAAGACGGGTTTGGGTTTGCCGGTTTTGTGTCCCGGCGGGAGGAGGCCCCATGCGAGGTGATCGGTGGTGGGGGGTGCGAGGCTGGCGGCGCGGAGTTGTGCGAGCATGGCGGCGGAGGCGTCGGGGAGGACGGGCGCGAAGAGGACGGCGAGGTGGGCGCAGGACTCGCAGAGGTGGCGGAGGACGCTGGCGAGGGGGTCGCGGGCCTCCTCGTTGCGGGCGAGTTCCCATGGTTTGCGGCGTTCGACGTATCCGTTGCAGTGGACGACGTGGCGGCGGAGGGCCTCGAGGGCGGCGGCGGGGTCGTAGCCGTCCATGGCGGCGAGGTATCGGGAGGCGGCCTCGGCGAGGGATTCGCGGAGGGCGCGGTTTTCGGGGTCGTCGTACTGGGTTTCCGGTAGTTCCGCTCCGAGGAACCGGCGGGTCATGTTGAGGGAGCGGTTGAGGAGGTTGCCGAGGTCGTTGGCGAGTTCGGTGTTGTAGAGGTTGACGAGGCGTTCGGCGTCGAAATCGCTGTCCTTGCCGGTGGTGATGTCGCGGACGAGGTAGTAGCGGAGGGCGTCGACGCCGAAGCGGCCGGCGAGCTGGTCCGGATCGACGACGTTGCCGAGGGTCTTGGACATTTTTTCGCCCTTGATGTTCCACCAGCCGTGGACGAGGAGGGCGGGCAATTTTTCGTCGGGGACTCCGATGGCGTGGAGCATGCAGGGCCAGTAGATGGAGTGTGCGGGGACGAGGATGTCCTTGCCGATGACGTGGGCGTCGGCGGGCCAGAGGAGGTCGAAGTCGGGGAGGTTGTCCCCGGGTTCCCTTGCGTATCCGGCGAAGGAGATGTAGTTGATGAGGGCGTCGAACCAGACGTATGTGACGAAGCCGGGGTCGAAGGGGATTTCGATGCCCCAGCGGAGGCGTTCCTTGGGGCGGGAGATGCAGAGGTCGGTGCCGGCGGCGCGGTTGACGGCGTTGAGGACTTCGGCGCGGCGGAATTCGGGGATGATGCGGAACGTTCCGGAGGAGACGGCGTTCCGGAGCCATGCGGCGTGTTCGGAGAGTCGGAACCACCAGTTTTCCTCGTGGAGTTCGAGGACCTCGCCCCATTCGGGGCCGAAGGCGCCGTCGGACGAGCGGTCCTTGTCGGTGAGGTATTGTTCCTGGCGGACGGAGTAGTGGAGGAGGGAGGATTTCTTGTAGAGGCCGCCCTTCCGGTGCAGGTCGACGAGGATGGATTGCACGCAGCGGACATGGAGATCGCTGGTGGTTTCGGCCCAACCGTCGTATGTGATGCCGAGTTTTTCCCAGAGTGCGAGGAACATCCTGGTATTGCGCCGGGCGAGTTCGGCGACGGGGATGCCGATGGCGTCGGCGGTCTGCTGCATTTTTTGTCCGTGCTGGTCGACGCCGGTGAGGAAGTAGAC
>CAYPUM010000557.1:0-2655 GCA_964413545.1 uncultured Roseibacillus sp.
GGGCAGGGGCGTGGGCGGGGGTCAAGCCCGCAGCAGGGACCTGCTGCACTGGGAATCCCTCCCGCCCGCCCTGCTGCCGGATGAGAACAACTCCAGCGTGATGGACGCCTCGGGCAGCGCCGCGTTCGATGCGGACGGAACGCCCGTTCTGTTCTTCGCCCGCACGCCGGACAAGGGCAAGCGCCAGCAGTGGGCCGCCCTGCCCGACGACAAGGACCTGATCCGCTGGCGGCGGGTGGACATCGGCCTGGCGCCCGTCAAGAGCGGCGTGCCGGAAGACATCTCGCCATCGTGGGCCGACATGTTCGTCTTCCGGGCCGGCAACCGGACCTTCGCCGTCTTCAAGTCCAGCGGCGGGCTGGTCTGCGAGGCGCAGAAACCCGACCTCCTCGCCTGGAAGGCGGTCGGGCGGGTCGAAGGCGTCGGCGGCGAATGCCCGAACCTGTTCCCGCTGGAAGACCAGCACGTGCTGATCCGCTCGACGCATCCCATCAGCTATCGCATCGGGCGATTCGACGCGGAGAAGATCGCGCTGCTCGCGAGCATGCCACCAGATTCAACCCGTGGGAGGCGCGAATGCTCCACTCACGGGCTGTCCGGGAGGGCGATTCCCCGGCATTTTGGATTGACCGGCAAGCGCTGGCGGGTCAACTCAATCGAAAGGAGCAAACGATGAACAGGGTGTTTATTGCGCCGAGGCGCTACGTCCAGGGAAGAAACGTGATTCACGAAGCCGGGACCTGGATCAAACCGATTGGCCGGAAAGTCGCGGTTCTTTGGGACTCAACCGTCAAGGACCTCATCGGGGAACCTCTCCTGGCGAGCCTCGCCAAGGCCGAACTCGAGGCAACCGGGATCGATTTCAAGGGAGACTCGACAAAGCCCGAAGCCGAACGGGTCGCCGGGATCCTCAAGGAGCAGGGTTGCGAGGTGGTGATCGGAGCCGGCGGCGGGAAGACCCTCGACACGGCAAAGGCCGCCGCCGCTTCCGCCCGGACCAAGGTCGTAACCCTCCCAACCATCGCCTCGAATGACTCGCCCACCAGTTCCTTCACCGTCTGGTATGATGAGGATGGAAACTGCACCGGCTTCGAAAGCTGGGGCGTCAACCCCGATCTCGTCCTGGTGGACACCCAGATCATCGCCAACGCCCCGGTCACGACCTTCGTGGCCGGCATGGGCGACGCCCTCGGCACCTGGGTCGAGGCGGATTCCTGTTTCAAAGCCCGGGGACCGAACCTCGCCGGCGGCACCTCCACCATGGCCGCCATGGGAATTGCGAAGCTGGCCTACGAGGTCCTTCTCGAGCACGGGGTCGAGGCGAAGCGGGCCGTCGAGAGAAACTGCGTCACGCCCTCGGTCGACAAGGTGATCGAGGCCAATGTCCTGATGTCGGGTCTCGGTTTCGAAAGCTGCGGCGTGGCGACCGCTCACATGGTCGCGAATTCCCTGCCTTCCTTCCCCGAGTGCCACGGGCTGATGCATGGCCATGAAGTCGGCTTCGGCGTGATCACCCAACTGTGCCTTGACGACGAAATGCCGGTCGACGAAAAGCTCCGAATCGTCGATTTCGAGATCTCGATCGGTCTTCCCGTGACCTTTGCCGACATCGGATTCGACGGCGTCGAGCGCGAGAAGCTCGAAAAGATCGGGGCGATCTGCGGCAGCGAAGGGTCGCTCTGCGAGAATCATCCCTTTCCCGTGACGGCCGACGACGTCGTGAGCGCCATGATCACCGCGGACGCTCTGGGGCGGGAAAGGAAGAAGGTTCTGGGAGTTTCATGAAGAAAAGGACCGAGGCCTGGGAAGCCCTGAAGCACAAAGGCAACTGCCAGGTCCTCATCCTGGGGGGCGGTATCAACGGCGCCGGCCTGCTGAGAGAACTGGCCTACCAGGGCGTCGACAGTGTCCTGATCGACAAGAACGATTTCGTCGCCGGAGCCAGTTCGAAGTCCTCGCGGATGATTCACGGAGGGCTGCGCTACCTCGAGAATCGCGAGTTCAAGCTGGTGAGCGAAGCGGTCCACGAAAGGAATCGCCTGCTGCGGTTTGCGCCCCACTTCGTCTTCCCCCTGAAGACAAGCATCCCGATCGATTCATGGTTCGCCGGGCTGCTCAAGTCGCCCCTCGTATTCATGGGGCTGCCGGTCACACCCGGGGGACGCGGAGCGTTCGTCGTGAAGCTGGGATTGATGTTCTACGATTTCATCACCCGCAAACAACGGCAGACCCCGCCCCACTTCTTCAGTTCGAAGCGCAAATCGCTCGAGGAGATTCCCGGTTTGCGGGACAACATCGTCTGCACAGCCAACTACTGGGATGCATGGGTCAGCCAGGCCGAGCGGCTCTGCGTGGACATGATCAAGGAGGCTCAGGGAGTGCATTCCGGAACCCTCGCCTTGAATCACGTGGACGTCCGCCGCGAGAACGAATCCACCGTCACGCTCACGGAGCGGACCACCGGGGAAACCGCCGCGTTGCAGCCCGGCATGGTGGTGAACGCCACGGGGGGCTGGATCGACCTCACCAACGCGAGCCTCGGAGTGCAATCCCGCTTCATCGGGGGAACCAAGGGATCTCACCTCGTGATCGACAACAAGCCGCTCCATGAGGCCCTCGGCGATCGCATGGTCTACTACGAGCACAAGGACGGTC
>CAYPUM010000558.1:0-913 GCA_964413545.1 uncultured Roseibacillus sp.
GCGGGCCGGACGGAGGGGACGGAGGGGACGGAGGGGACGTGGTGTTGCGGGTGAGCCGGCACGTGGACAACCTGAGGGCCTATCAATTCGATCCGAAGCTGGTGGCCCGGTCCGGCGGGCACGGGCGGAGTTACAAGCGGCATGGAAAGAAGGGGAAGCCGGTGGTGGGGGAGGTGCCGCCCGGGACGGTGGTGCGCCGGGGGGCGGCGGACACGCCAGCCGAGGCGGCGGTCCTCGAACGGAGCGGGGAAGGGCCCGAACTCGAACTGGTGGCGGACCTTGTGCGGGAAGGTGAGGAGTGCGTGCTGTGCAGGGGAGGCAGGGGAGGGGTGGGGAACTGGCGGTTTCGCAGCGCCACGAACCGCGCGCCGGAGGAGTTTACGTTGGGGACGGAAGGGGAGCAGGGGGTGTTCTACCTTGAGTTGAGGCGGATTGCGGACGTTGGTCTGGTGGGATTTCCGAATGCCGGGAAGTCGACCTTGACGGGGAGGTTGTCGGCGGCGCGGCCGAAGGTGGGGTCTTATCCGTTCACGACGCTTGCTCCGACGGTGGGGGTGGTGGAATTTCCGGGATTCAAGCGGTGCACGATTGCGGACATTCCGGGGTTGATCGGGGGCGCTCACGAGAACCGGGGGTTGGGGCACGAGTTTCTGCGTCATATCACGAGGTGCGGCCTGTTGATGTTTGTGGTGGACATGGCGGGCAGCGAGGGGAGGGATCCGGTGGAAGATCTTGAGACGCTGCGGAAAGAGGTGAAGCTTTACGACGAGGATCTGGCGCGATTCGACTGGTTGGTGGTGGCCAACAAGATGGACCTTGCGGGCGCCGGGGAGAACCTGGAGCGGTTCCGGCGGCGATTTACGGGTGTCGAGACGGTTCCGGTGTCGGCGCAGACCGCGGAGGGACTCGACGA
>CAYPUM010000558.1:923-2654 GCA_964413545.1 uncultured Roseibacillus sp.
AGGTTCTGCTCGGGCGGGCGGGCCGAAGACCGGAGGAGCGGGCGTAGATCCGCGGGCGCGGCGAGGGGGATCAACGGTGGAAGAGGAAAAATGGGAGAGCTGGTCTTCGTGTATGGGACGCTGCGCAGAGGGGCGTCGGATCATTTCCGGATGAGAGGGGCGGAGTGCATCGGCCGGGCAGTGGTGAAGGGGCGGCTCTACCGGGTCAGTTGGTACCCGGGGCTCGTTCTGGATGACGAGGGCGGGGAGGTTCCGGGGGAGGTGTACCGGGTTTCGGCGGCTCACCTTGAAGCGTTGGATGCGTTTGAAGGGTGTCACGGCGGGGAGGACGACGAATTCAGGCGGCGGCGGGTTGGCGTCGAGATGGCAGAGGGGGAGGCGCCCGGCGAGGTCTGGATCTGGGAGTACCGCGGGGAGGTGCGGAATCTGCGGCGCATCGCCGGGGCCGGGTGGCCCGGGTGATCTATTTCATGATGACGTCCGAGACCACCATGCGATGATCGGATTCCTCGATCGTGACGGCGCGGGAGCGGACGGGGAGGAAGGATTTGGAGACGAAGATGTGATCGAGGCGCAGGATCGGGAACCGGCGGTGGTAGGTGTTGGACCAGCCGGTGCCCGATTCGCGGAAGGTGTCGAAATAATCGTGGCGGAGGCTGCGGTAGATGCGGTCGCCGGCCGGGGCGTTGAAGTCGCCGGCGATGATGACCTCCGAGAGGCGGGGGTTGCGGTTGGTGGACTGGAGGATCTGGAGTGCGATGCCGAGTTCGGTGCGCCGCAGTTGGCGGTTGATGCGGTGGGTGCGCCAGCAATCGCGGTTCCAGAGGCGCAGGTCGGTGGAGGCGGCCTGGAGGTGGAGGTTGACCAGTTCGACCATCCGGCCGTTCGGGAGGCGGATGCGGACGTTCTGGCTGCGGAAGACGGTGGGATTCGTGATGGAGCGGAGGATTTCGCCGCGGACCACCACCCCGCAGCGACTACGTTTATCGTATCGGTAGTCGCCCCGTCCGCCGTAGAGGCGGCGGTTGAGCTGGCGCAGACGGTAGGGGTGGGGGATCTCCTGGATGCACACGATGTCGGGCTGGAAGCGGACGATGCCTTCCGGGAAGTTGGGGTCCGAGCCTCCCCAGTTGATGGTGGCGATCCGGAGGACCGAGCGGCCGGAGTAGCGGGCCGGGGCGCCGGGCTTGAGGGGCGCGATGCCGATACGCCCGAGGGCGCGGGTTTCGTCGGCCACGATCAGGATGGTGACGGCCCAGACGGCGGTGGTGAAGAGGGCGAGGGGCGCCCGGCAGACGACGAAGGCCACGCTGCAGAGCGCCAGCCCGAGGCTTCCCCAGATCCAGATCGGAAAAAGGGTGAAGGCCGCGAAGCGGTCGGGCTGGCGGGCGTAGAGGAGAGCGGTGACGAAGTGAAAGCCGAGCGAGGCCGCCACCAGGACCGCCCCGACGGCTTTCCTGCGCCGGTGGTACATGGGTCACTCCTTGAGCTTGCCCTCGAAAATCCGGAGCGCGTCGTGGACGAGGGGATCGTCGTAGAACGGGTCGCGGGCTGCGGCGGGGGGATCGCCGGAGGGTGAGGGGCGGGCGGAAGCTTCGCTTGGCGGAGGATCGGGCTGTTCGGGGGCGGGAGGGGCATCCGGGGCCTGGTCGATGAGGGTGGCGAGCTTGTCCTCGATATCCGGTTTCTTATCAGAGGATGCGGAGCGGCGGGAAGTTCGTTGTTTCTCAG
>CAYPUM010000559.1:0-2616 GCA_964413545.1 uncultured Roseibacillus sp.
CCTGGCCATCGAGCAGGTGCGCTTCGCCGATCGCCTCGCTGTCGAACAAGAGGTGGAACGGGAAGCGCTGGAATGCCTGGTGCCGGTCATGATTCTCCAACCCATCGCGGAGAATGCCGTGCGCCATGGCATCGAACGGGACCCGGCGGGTGGGACTCTGCGCCTCGAAGTCACCCGGCGAGAGGAACAACTGACCATTCGGATCGTCAATCGCAGCAGGGAGGAGCGGCCCGCCCGCCCGGCGCCGGACGGCGAGCGAACCCGCCGCCGGGTCGCAGGAATCGGTTTGGCGAACACCCGTTCCCGGCTCGAAGCGGCCTTTGGCAGCAGGGCCCGGCTTGACGTTTCGACCGTCGAGGGCGACCGGGGGGCCGGGGGCGCCTGCGTGCAGATCACCGTGCCGGTAGTCACGGAGGAATCGCGCCCCTCGGAGAACCATGAAAGCGATCATCGTTGACGACGAACCGCTTGGACTGAAGCGGATGCGGAAGTTGCTCGAGGCTCACGAGGACGTGAGGGTCGTGGCCGAATGCCGCGGTGGCCGCGAGGCGGTCGCCGAGATCGCGTCCCGGCAGCCCGACATCGCTTTCCTCGACATCCACATGCCGGACCTCGACGGCTTCGAGGTGATCCGGGAACTGGCGGAGAACGGCGTGACCCTGCCGGTGGTCGTCTTCGTGACGGCCCACGACCAGCACGCCGTGGAGGCCTTCTCGGTGCATGCCCTTGACTACCTTCTCAAACCGGTCTCGGCCGCGCGTCTCGCGGAGACGCTGGACAGGATCCGCACGGAACTCGCCCGGGAACCGAACGCCATCACCCGCGAACGACTGCTGGCATGGCTGCGGGAGGAGGAAGCCAGCCGCGCCCCGGACGGGGCGGCCCTCGAGCAAAAAATGCAGCGGATCGAAGTCAAGGACCGGGGCGCCACCCATTTCGTGCCGTTGAAGGAAGTGATTTACCTTGAAGCGGAGGGGAACTACGTCGCCATCCACACCCGCGAGAAGGAGCACCTCCTTCGCGGAACGCTGGCGGCCCTTGAAGAAACATTGGACCCGAAGTGCTTCTTCCGCATCAATCGTTCCGTGATCGTTCGCATGGCCTGCGTCAAGAGCCTGCGCGTGGTGGGCCGCGACCACTACGCGGACCTCGTGAACGGCAAGTCGTTTCCCGTCACCCGCAGCCCTGCGGTCCTTGCCGGGAGGTTGCGGTTTGCCATGTGAATGAGTGCCCGAAAGGCTGATCGAGGGCTCGATTCGGCCTTGCGAGGACTGTCGCAAGCAGCAATTTTCAGGTCAGATGGCGATGATCCCCAACCATGCACCCTTGACTCCGGAGCAGGCGGAGGGGTTCGGGCGGCTTTTGTCGGAGCTCGATGCTGATCAGGCTCTGTGGCTCAGCGGCTTTTTCGCCGGCTACTCGGCGCGCCCGAGGGAACCGGCGCCCGAACCGTCGGCGCCGCCGGCCTTGACCATCCTCTACGGAACCGAGTCCGGAAACTCCGAAGAGTTGGCCGAACGCTCCAAAAAGGCCGCGCAGCAAAGGGGCTTCCATGCCACCACGAAGGATATGGGGGACATCCAGCCCGCGAGTCTCGAAGGCGTCGGGAACCTCCTCGTCATCGTCAGCACATGGGGGGAGGGCGATCCCCCTGAACGCGCCGTCGGGTTCCATCGCGCCTTCATGAAGGATGGCGGACCCAACCTCGAGGGGACGCGCTTCTCGGTCTGCGGGCTCGGTGACACAAGCTACGAACACTTCTGCCGGATGGGCAGGGACTTCGACCAGAGGCTCGAAGAACTCGGCGGCAAACGCGTCGCGCCGCGCGCCGACTGCGACGTCGATTTCGAGGAACCCTATCAGAAATGGATCAAGACCGCCCTGGCCGCCCTTGAAAATCAGGCCCCCCCGGCCCCGGCCGCCGCTCCGGCCATCGCTCCGGCGGCCGCTCCGGCGTGGAGCAGATCCCATCCGTTCGAGGCCGAATTGCTTGAACGGGTCAACCTCAGCGGGACCGGCTCGGCCAAGGAAACATGGCACCTCGAACTGTCCCTGAAGGGATCCGGGATCCACTACCTGCCGGGCGACTCGCTCGGGGTGAAGCCGCGCAACTGCCCGGCCGTGATCGACGACCTTGTTCAGACCGCCGGGCTTGCGGGCGACGAGGAGGTGAACCGTCCGGACGGCAGCGCCGGCCCGCTGCGCGAGGTGCTCATCGAGGAACTGGACTCGACCGTCCTCACGCGAAAGGTGGTCGCCGGATACGCGGAGATGGCGCACAACGATTCCGTTCGCGGCCTGCTTGACGACGAGGACGCCTTGAAATCCTACCTCGCGGGGCGCGAAATCGTGGACCTCTTCCACGACTACAGACCGCAAGCCGTCCAGCCCCAGCAGCTCGCCGATCTGCTGCGCATCCTTCCGCCGCGCCTCTACTCGATCGCTTCGAGCCTCAGAGCGCATCCCGAGGAAGTGCACCTCACGGTCGGGGCGGTCCGTTATCAGACCCATGGCCGCTCCCGCAAGGGAGTGGCCTCGACCTATCTCGTCGACCGCCTCGATATTGGTGACAAGGCGCCGGTCTACGTCCATGCCAACAACAACTTCCGCCTGCCG
>CAYPUM010000560.1:0-2609 GCA_964413545.1 uncultured Roseibacillus sp.
GGTCGACTCGGTTCCGAACTTGAGGGCGGTGCAGTGGCTGCGCAGGATGCAGTTGCTCACCGAGATCAGCGCGAAGCAGGCCGCCATCCTTCTGGACCCGTAGCGCTCGACAAAGAAATCGGCCAGGGTGAGCAACCGGATCCGCCGCCACCAGCGGTTGGTGAACCAATAGACCGGCATGATTAAGAGGTGCCCGCCGATCGCGAACACGATGCCCGGGGCGCCGTTCTTCATCACCCCGGACACCATCCACGTCGCGTGCTCGGCCGAGGTGGCCTGGCCGAAATTGGTGAAAGTGGTCACCAGCCGGCCGAAGCGTCTCCCGCCGAGGAAGAAATCCTCCTGGTTCCGGATGTGCCGCGAGGCCCGCACCCCGATGTAAACCAACGCCACCGCAAACCCGGCCATCACGGCAAGGTCGGCGAACTGGAAGCCCCAGAGGGTGGCGAGCGTTGGAAGGCTGTTGGTTATCGGTTGTCGGTTGTCGGGATGCGGCGCGGTTGGGGATGCTTCGATGAAACGCCTCCCCGGTGAAGGCTCTTTCGCAGTGTAAGAAGGCGGCGGCGAATCCGGCAACGGCCGTATTGCGCAGGATCGGGCCGTTTTGCGCAGTGGCCCGCCCCTCACCACGCCCCCAACGGGTTCACCCCGTTGGAGCGGGGCCGGTGGTGGCGCCGGGTAGCTGATTGACCATGGGCTCCCACGACACGAGGCCGTGAGGGGCCTGGGGGGGAAGTGTGAGAGCAAGCGTCCGGTTCGAGCGGAGGTCACGCTTGAACGCGCCCCTTGAGCGCACTCTTCTTCGCCACCCTTACTCGGATACCCTTAACCGGTCCGCTTCGTCCGAGGTCATTGTTCGGTGCGTCCGATGACGGCCCCCGGCGGCCTCGCGCCGCCGGAAGCCATGGTTGGTGAGCTACTGTCAGCCGCTTGAGAGACCAGCCCGTGAGGGGAGCATTCGCGCCTCCCACGGGCTGAACCCGGTGGGGCCGCAACCACGGTAGCTGACAATCGTTGCCTCCGGCGGGACGAGCCCGCCGGGGGGCCTGGGGGGAGCGTGAACAACGTGGATGACCTGTCCCTGTGACACTGCATACCTATTTCCGCGACGATGCACTAGAACCCGATGCTGGCGCCGCCGTCGACGGGGAGGACGGCGCCGGTGACGAAGCGGGCGGCGGACGAGCAGAGGTAGACGGCCGCCCAGCCGATGTCGTCGGGTTGGCCGAAGGAATCCATCGGGGTGCGGCCGAGGATCTTGGCGCGCCGTTCGGGGTCGCCGTCGAGGGCCCGTTCGAGCATGGGTGTGTCGATCCAGCCGGGAGCGATGGCATTGACGCGGACGCCCTCGCCCGAGACTTCGGCGGCCAGGGTGCGCACCATGCCGAGGGTGGCGGACTTGGCCGCGGAGTAGGCAATGGCCCGGGGCACGCCCATGAATGAGGCCATCGAGGCGATGAAGAGAATGTTGCCGTGGCGGCGTTCGAGCATGCCGGGAAGGACGAGGCGCGAAAGATTCTGGGCGGCGGTGAGATGGGTGCGCAGGACCGCCTCGAATTCGTCCGAGCGGGTTTCCACGGCCGGCTTCTTGAGATGGATGCCGGCATTGTTGACGAGGATGGTCGGCGGGCCGTGTTGCGAGACGAGTGCTTCAAATCGCGACTCGGTCGCCTCGAGGTTGGTGACATCCTGCACGGCAAAGGCGGAGCGCTCGCCGAGTTCGGTGCAGGCCTGCGCGAGGACATCCTCGCGGCGGCCGACGAGAATGACGCGGGCCCCGGCCCGGCAGAAACAACGGGCCACGCCAAGGCCGAGGCCGCTGCCGCCCCCGGTGATCAGGGCGGTCTCGTTTTCGAGTGTGAATGGGAGGGTCATGGGGTGTCATTCATGGCGAGGACGTCGTTCCGTCGTTCGGGCGGGGTCACTTTCGGGGAGGTGATCCGGCCCGCCTCGCCCTTGCCTTGGTCTTGGATCGGCAGGGCGTTTGGCGACGTCGAGCTTGCGGGCCCGGGTCAGACGTTCGAGCAGGCCGGCCACGCGGGCGGGCTCGGACTTTGCGAGGTTGCGTTTCTCATACGGGTCGCCGGCAAGGTTGAACAACTCGTTGCGGGGGACGATCAGCTTCCAGTCGCCGTGCCGGATGGCCATTTGCCCGCCGGTGAACTTCCAGTAGAGCGTCCGGGGCTCGGATTGCGTTTTCGTTCCGGTGATCCACGGCCAGACGTCCATGCCGTCCCACTGCAGGTCGTTTCGGGGTTGGTAGCCGGCCAGCCTGGTCAGGGTGGGCATCCAGTCGGCGACGTGGATCAAGGCATCGACCTTGCCGGGCTTGAGAGTTCCCGGCCAGTTGACGCAGGTCGGCACGAGGATCCCGCCCTCATAGAGCTGCGCCTTGTAGCCGCGGTAAGGCAGGTTGCTGCCAAGCCTTGGGCATGACGGGTGCCGGCCCGGGTAACGGCCCGATGGTCGCCAGGACGGGAAGCTGCCGTTATCCGACGTGAAAACAACGATCGTTCGGCGACGCTGTCCGGTATTTTCGAGTGCTTCGCTCATTTGTCCGAACCTGTAGTCCAGTTGCGAGGCGTAGGTCGCGTAGCGCCGGTAGGACT
>CAYPUM010000561.1:0-2603 GCA_964413545.1 uncultured Roseibacillus sp.
CAGCAACTACGCGGTGGGCTACAACAACGTCGACGTGGAGGCGGCGACGCGTCTCGGCCTGCCGGTGGGCAACACTCCCGGGGTCCTGACGGAGACCACCGCGGAGCTGGCGGTGGCCCTGACGTTTGCCGCCTCGCGGCGGATCGTGGAAGCCGACCGGCACATGCGCGGCGGGCATTTCCGCGGCTGGTTGCCGGCCCTATTCATGGGGCAGCTCTTCCACCGCAAGACGGTCGGGGTGGTCGGGGCGGGCCGCATCGGGGCGGCCTACGCCCGCATGATGGTCGAAGGCCACAAGATGAACCTCATCTACTACGACCTTCGTGCGAACGAGGAGCTCGAGTCCCGTCTCGCCGGGTACGCCGCCTTCCTCGAGAGCGGCGGCGAGCAGCCCGTCACCTGCCGCCGCGCCGGCACCGTCGAGGAACTGCTCGGGGCGTCCGACCTCGTCAGCCTGCACACCGTGCTCGACGACGCCACCCGCCACCTGGTCAATGCCGAACGGCTGGCGCTCATGAAGGAGGACGCCATTCTGGTCAACACCAGCCGGGGGCCGGTCATCGACGAGAAGGCCCTCGTGGCGCACTGCCGGACCCACCCGAACTTCCGGGCCGGCCTCGATGTCTACGAAGAGGAACCCGCCATGGCGCCGGGACTCGCGGAACTCGACAATGTGGTGATCATCCCGCACATCGCCTCGGCCACGGTGTGGACGCGGGAGGGGATGGCGTCGCTGGCGGCCGCCAACGTGGCGGCCGTCCTGCAAGGCCACCCGCTCTGGCAGGAACGGGACGTCTTGCCGTTTCTGGAGGGCGCGCCTCCCGAAGCCGCCCCGAGCATCGTGAACCCCGCCGCTCTCGATTAGAGACGGTCTGAAACATTACTATCCGGACAGCCTCTCTGGCCTGACCGCACGACCCCGAACCGATCTCCCGCCATGAGAACCGCCGACCGCATCGCCCGCCTCGGGACCGAAACCGCTTTTGCCGTCTCCGCCGAAGCGGCCGCCCACGCCGCCATGGGGAACGTCGTCTTTCCCTTTCACCTCGGGGACATGAACCTCCCGACCCCCTCGACGGTGGTCGAGGGCGCCATCCGTGCGATCCGGGACGGCAAGACCGGCTACTGCCCCAATGCCGGCATTCCGGAGCTGCGGGAGGCCCTCGCCGCCGACGTCGGCGCCAGCCACGGCATCCCCTGCACCGCCGCCAACGTCGCGATTCAACCCGGCGGCAAACCGGTCATCGGGAAGTTCATCCAGGCCACCATGAATCCCGGCGACGAGGTCCTCTACCCGAACCCCGGCTACCCGATCTACGAGTCACAGATCGAGTTCCACGGGGGGGTCGCCCTGCCTTACGGATACCGCGAGACCGCCGATGGTTTCGCGATCGACTTCGACACCATCGAGCGGAGGATCACCCCCCGCACCCGCCTCCTGGTGCTCAACGACCTGCAGAATCCGATCGGCGCCGAGGCCACGCCCGCGGAGTTCGAGCGGCTCGCCGCGATCGTGGCCCGCCACGACCTCCAGGTGCTGTGCGACGAGGCCTATTTCGACATCCGGTATTCCGGCCGGAGCCGCTCCTTCGCGAGCCTTCCCGGGATGGCGGAACGCTGCGTCCTCCTTTACACGTTCTCGAAGAAGTTCGCCATGACCGGCTGGCGGTTGGGGGCGGCCATCGGACCCGAGGACGTGATCGACGTCATCGCGAAGCTCAACGTCAACGACGAATCCTGCTCGAATCATTTCGTGCAATACGGGGCCCTCGCCGGCCTCACCGGCGACCAATCCGAAGCGCGGCGGATCATCGAAATCCTTCGCGATCGACGCGATGCGGCGGCGGCGGCTCTCAATGCCATCGAGGGCGTCCGCTGCGCCTCACCCAATGCCACCTTCTACCTGTTCCCGAACGTCACCGCGGCCATGGCCCGCAACGGTTTCGACGACTACGACCGCTTCCGGAAGGCCGCCCTCGAAGCGACCGGCGTGTCGTTCTGCACCCGCCGCCACTTCGGCCGCCCCGACCCGGCCGAAACGGAACGCTACGTCCGCTTCGCATACTCCGGCATCGACACGCCCCGAATCGAGGAAGGCCTCGCCCGGCTCAAGACCTTCCTCGAACGCTGAGCCCCTTACTCGCCGCCCTGCTGCCGCGGTTCCTTGAAGAGGTCCAGAAAGCGGTCTTCATAGGCCTCGAACGCCTCCAGCCGGTCCAGTTCCTTCTTCAGCTCGTAGGCCCGGGTGCGATCCGAGGCGGCCGCAGCGAAGAGTTCTTCGATGCGCCGGCGCTCATGGTCGCCGAGCCGGGACCGCTTTCGCGGAGGTTCCTTCCCGGCGGGCCCGGCGCCGCTTTCCGCGGTCCCCCCTGATTGTTGCTGCCTGATGGCCTCCTTCATCTTGTCGAGGAGGTCGCTGAGTTTCTCCTCGATGGCTGTCGCCTCGGAGGCCAGGTCGCCCATGTGCAGTTCGACTCCGGCCATGGAAACAAAGACCTCCAGCACCGCAAGGGAGGCCTTCGGAAACGGGATCTGCGAGAAAAGGTGCGGCATCTCGCCCAGAAGACAGCTTCCCCTGATCCCATGCTCGGCCGCCACCCCCA